>CAZFPN010000026.1:0-10152 GCA_964521015.1 uncultured Rickettsiales bacterium
TACTTACTTGTGTAGATTGTAGGAAGGATGGTGTTTTTGTTTCTAATTTTGTGTTTTACATTTTAATAACTTGCATTTTTCAAAAAGATAAGACACAATATATAAGCTCTTATTATTTTTATGAAAAATTTTATCTTATTTGATTTTGATGGAACACTGGTTGATAGCCAGATACTTTACGATATTTGTGCCTCGGAAAGCCTTTTGAAGGTCAGCCCTAAATATAATTTGCAATACTGCATTGAATATTTTAATGGAAGAGGGTGGCACGCTGTCTTTAAGGAAATTGCCAAAAACGAAGATAGGGAAAAGGTGGAAAATGCCTTTCAGGAGGCTCTCAAAAATGCCAAAATCTTGACAGAAAAGGAAGTAAGGGCAACAGAAAATGCAATTTCGGTTCTGCAAAGGCTAAAAAAAGAAGGGTTAGGGATTGCAATTTGCTCTAATTCTTCAGCAAAAGCGATTAATTTACATCTGCAAAAAGTCAAAATGGAAGAATTTTTTGAAAAAGATGCAATTTTTAGCCTTGAAAGTGTGAAAAATTCAAAGCCAGCACCTGATTTATACTTAAAAGCTATGGGCTATTTTAATGCAAAAAATCACGAATGCTTGATTGTGGAAGACAGCATCTCTGGGCTTACTTCAGCTAGTTTGGCAAAAATTGATGCTCTGTTTTACAAAGGAGCGAGTCATCATACAAAAAATTCTCAAAATTCTCAAAATGTTGTTGCAACATTAAATAAAATAGAAAATACTCTAAAAGGTGAAATTTTTGACCTGATGGAAATTTTTAATTACATAAAATGATTGACGATAAAACTTTGAAAGCAATTGAAGCATATTTCAGCTTTCATGCACTTTTTGATATTGGAATAATTGCAAACAAACCCTTGAAAAAAAAGGCGGAAAAGCAGGTTTTAAAGAAGGAAATCATGCAAAAATTAAATCTACCTTCAAATTTGAAAGAACTAGAAGACGAGGTGAGAAATTTTGAAGGCTGTAAATTAAAAAGATTTGCTCAAAACACGGTTTTTGGTGAAGGCATTGCAAACCCTAAATATATGATTATCGGCGAAGCTCCAGGGGAAGAAGAAGATATTAACGGAGTGCCATTTTGTGGAAGAAGTGGCAAGTTGCTTGAAATTATTTTGCGAAAATTTGGAATTAAGCGGGAAGAAAATGCCTACATCACAAATTCAGTTTTTTGGAGACCGCCAGGAAATAGAAAGCCAGAAAAGGAAGAACTTTCATCCTGCAGACCTTTCCTTGAAAAAATGATAAAAATCTTGAAACCAGAAGTTATAATTGCCATCGGAAGCATCTCTCTTCAAAATGCAGTTTTGATAGAAAAAAGCATATCAGAAATGCGGAAAAAAGAATTTTCTTGGCAATTTTTACACGAAAATCAAGAAGAAATAAAGGTCATAACGCTTTATCATCCATCTTATTTACTTAGAAGTCCAATCAAAAAAAGAGATGTCTATTTAGATATATTGCATTTCAAAAAGCGAGGTTTGATTTAAGAAAATCTTGCAAATTTTTGTCAAATAAAGTTTTAGGAATTTCAAAAAGCATCGCATCTTCAAGAGCATATTCATATTCTTTGGTTAAAATCGCCCTTTCAAATGGCAAATTTAGATTCTTAATTTCTTCAAAATTTTGTTTTAAGATTTTGAGCTTTTCATCGCAGGAAATCTTTGAACCATCAGTTTTTTGCCACATCATTTTCAATGTAAATCTTGCCCCCCATTTCTTTGAACTTTGCACTCATTTCGTTTAAATTTATTGCAAGGGCAGGGTCTATAAACATATAAACTTTAGCATTTGCAAGCCCTAAAGGCAGGCTTTTATCTTCAAAGTTTTGGATGAAATCTTCGGTGAATTTTGCAGACACAATCTTCATTTTCACTTTGCCAAATTTCCTTCCAAGTTCCTCAAATTCAACTTCGCTGGCAGGAAAGATATAATGCTGATTTCCCTTTTCGTCAGTTTTCGTGAGTTGAAATTTTGCAAGAAATTCCTGTTCTTTTTTTTGATTTGAATAATTTCTCACATCTTGAGTGATTTTCATTGAGCAGAATTTTGGACCGCACATAGAACAAAAATGTGCCACTTTTGCACCGCTTGCAGGTAATGTTTCGTCGTGATAACTTCTTGCGGTTTCAGGGTCAAGAGAAAGCACAAATTGGTCTTCCCACCTGAATTCAAATCTTGCAAGACTTAAGGCATCATCCCATTCTTGAGCAAGCGGGTGTCCTTTTGCTAAATCGGAAGCATGTGCTGCAATTTTATAAGCCATCAAGCCTGCTTTAACATCGTTTTTATCGGGCAAACCTAAATGTTCTTTAGGGGTTACATAGCAAAGCATAGCAGTTCCAAACCAGCCAATCATACCTGCACCAATTGCGGAAGTTATGTGGTCGTAAGCTGGTGCTATATCTGTCGTTAATGGGCCAAGTGTGTAAAAAGGTGCTTCACCGCAGTGTTTTAGTTGCTCTTCCATATTTTCCTTGATTAAATGCATAGGGACATGACCCGGACCTTCAATCATCACTTGACACCCCCTTTCCCAAGCTTTTTTTGTTAAATCGCCCAAAGTTCGTAATTCGGCAAATTGTGCTTCGTCATTTGCATCGGCAATTGCTCCCGGTCTTAGCCCATCCCCTAGAGAAAAGGAAACATCATAGCTTGCCATAATTTCGCATATTTCTTCAAAATTTGTGTAAAGGAAGTTTTCTTTGTGATGAGTGAGGCACCATTTTGCCATAATTGAACCACCACGCGAAACTATTCCCGTCAGCCTATCTTGTGTTAAATGAATAAAGCCAAGTCTTACACCAGCATGAATTGTGAAGTAATCAACCCCTTGTTCGCATTGCTCAATTAGCGTATCTTTGTAAACTTCCCAAGTTAATTCTTCGGCTATTCCTCCAACTTTTTCAAGTGCCTGATAGATAGGAACTGTGCCGATAGGGACTGGAGAATTTCTTACTATCCATTCACGAATATTGTGTATGTTTCTTCCTGTCGAAAGATCCATTACTGTGTCTGCCCCCCATTTCACAGACCAAACAAGTTTTTCAACTTCTTCTTCTATGCCAGAATGAATTGCGGAATTTCCAATATTTGCATTTACTTTGGTGAAAAAATTTCTCCCAATTATCATTGGCTCAATTTCTGTGTGATTAATATTTGCTGGAATAATTGCTCTTCCAAGGGCTATTTCATTTCTTACAAATTCAGGTGTTACAAATTCAGGAATGTTTGCTCCAAAGCTTTCTCCTTTATGTTTTCTGCCGAATTTTACCGACCTTTCTAATGCCTTTTCTCTGCCTAAATTTTCACGAATTGCAACATATTCCATTTCCTTCGTTATAATTCCAGCTTTGGCATATTCATATTGTGTAATTTTCTTGCCTTCTTTTGCTTTCATCGGCTTTCTTTCTTTTAAATCAAATGCTTTTACAGGAATTTTGAAGGCTTTATCAAGACCGTTATCTTCAGGTTTTACATTCCTACCTTCATATTCAAGAACATCACCTCTTTCTAAAATCCAGTCTCGGCGAATTTGAGGAAGACCCTGTTCTATGCTTATTTTTGAATTAGAATCCGTATATATTCCAGAAGTATCATAAATAATGTGTTCGCCCCCATTTGAAAGCTTTACTGCTCTAAAAGGGACACCGTTTATATATTTCTTTTTACTTCCGTATATAGGTTCAAATTTCATAAAAACATAAATTTTTTAAATAGAGTAAATACTTTATTTAAATAGTCAAGTAATTTTTATAGCTCAAATGATTTTGAATAACCGACAGCAATACCTTTCTTTTCAGCTTTATTTAGCTTAGGAGCATAAATTTGAGAATATCCATAAACATAAACAGATTGCCCCCCACCAATGCTAAATTCTGGACCAAAATAAACTTCAGAGTTGTTAATTCTTATATTTTTTAAATCATACGATGTAATTCCTGCTTCTTTAGCATAATTTTCATTGTTTTCCTCAATTGAAGCTTTTTCTATGTTGTAATTCTTCGCTAAAGTTAGGTATGTATTAACACGAATTGCAAAGTCAATACCTTCGGCTAACCTAAATTTTGTTCTTAAGTCAAAACGAAGTCCGTTCATTTTATCATCAAATCTTCTTCTGTGTTCAATTTCAAGTCTTGAATGTTTGTAAAAACCCGTTTTAGCATCGTGTCTAATCATCCCTCTCAAATTCCATCTTAAAGCATATGTTCCATCGTTTTTATCAATAAAATGAAGTCCGTTCTGTAAGCCTAAATTAATGCTATCATTTACTTTAAAATTCATTCTATGGCGAGTTTGAAAGCCTTGTGTCATATTTTCTCTATTATCTTTATCTAGAAATATGTCAATTGCAATTGTTTGATTTTCAGTAATTCCAAAATCGTTATTTATTTCTATTCCGTAATCATATTTTTGCTTTCCCACCTTTTTATCGCCAAAGGTTCCCATATATTCTATTGCAAAATCATATGCTCCTTTTCCGCTTGTAAAACCACCAGCGAAGGAATTTGCACAAATTAAAGATGTTAAGCTAATTAAACTTAATGCACTTTTAAAAACTTTTATCATATTGAAAAAAAATGTTCCAAACCCTTTTAAAGCAACAAAATAAGTTGTCAAGCTTTTTTTTAAATTTTTTTACTTTAAATTGATTTTTCAGTTATAACAATTGAATAAATCATCACTTCTTTATTAATTTTTTCATCAGAAAATGATATAAAAAACTTCAACAAACTTTCGTGCAATTTTTGACTTAAAATGTTGATAAAAGGAGCATTAAATTCGTTTTTTAAAATTTCAATATCTTGAAAAGAAAATTCCTTTCCAATTCCGCACCCTAATGCCTTTGCACAAGCTTCTTTTCCGCTAAATCTTTTAGCTAAAAAATTTGCTTTTTTATCATTTTTAAGGCTTGTAAAAATTTCCAATTCGTTTTTTGTTAAAATTCTTTTTACAAACCTTTTATTGTCAGAAAATTTTTGAAATCTGCTTAAAAGTGCTGTATCAATGCCTATTCCTGCTATCATTTTTTTGAAAATAAAAAGTGTAAAAAGCTAAAAAATGAACCAATAATGAATGAAGCAAAAATGATTAAAAATAAAGGCATTTCAAGTGTTTTTAAACCAAAAAGATTTATTGCAACAAATTTGCTATTAAAAAAAGCTATCGCAACGAAGAAAATCAATGCAAAAACATAAAGAATTTTCCTAATGAGACTTGTTATAAATTTCATAAATTAAAAATTATATTTAATGCCAAAAACAACAATCCATCCGTGATTTTCTCTATCTTTTTTTTCTAAATTTAGATTGCCATTTTTAAAGTTATATCTTGCAATTTGAAGGTAATTTCCAAGATTTTTCACATCCGTTTCCAATGAGAAAACAAAGGCGGAAAATTTATTATTTAAGTATCTGCTTTGAATTGTGGAAAGTGAGGTTGCATAGCCTTGAAAAGCATACCCAACTCCAGCATCAAAGATATAATTTTTTCCTGATTTGACTTCATTTCCGCTTTCGTCCAAAAATGCATTATTATTTAAAATGAGAGAATTTTTTACTTGTAAGCTATTTTTGAAAGATGTGAAATTTCCACCAATCGTAAAGCCTAAATAGCTTAAATTAAGCCCAAGAGAATAAGAATTAAGGTTTGTCATTTTTTCGTTTTGAACGACTGATTTGCCCACTTCTGTTAGAGCCGAAAATGCTATTTCTGCATCTCCAAAACCTTCATAAAAGTTAATTCCTCCCGAAATTATGTTCTTTAGGTAGGTTTTTTTGCTGTAATTTATACCTTCATTTTCAGCTAAATCAACTAAATCTTTTTTTGTAAAAAGAAAGTTATTTCTGTTGTCTGGAATGTAGGAAATTCCCATCCTAAAACCTTTCACTCTTTCAGTTACGAAGGAAATTCCAAAATTTGATGAATTCCATTTTGAGAAGGGCTGAATGTTATTTCCAAGACTTGATTCTTCCATAAAATAAGTTGATGCGAAGCCTGTTTCAAGCCACATTCCTTGCCTAGTTATAAATGTTTGGTTTGGAAAAATCAAGAAATTTTGCCAAGAACCATTAATTCCCCCTGAAACAGGCGTTAAAAGAGTTGTGTCAACCCGCATTTTGCCTGATACAGCATTTTGAATTCCAATTATGTAATTTCCTCGTTTTTTATCCGAACTGAAGACAAAAAATTCCCCTAAAGCAAGGGGGTTGGAGCTATCTTTAGAATCAAGGTTAAAAGTTGCTGAAATGCCGTATTTAAAATCTTCTTCATCTTGCACTTCATTGATTTGTTTAATCTTAAAATAACCCTCCGCATACATATTCTTTCTTTCCTGCGAATTTGGATTGATGTTTTTATTGTTATGACCTGTAAATACATTAAAATTCCCTTCAAATTCTAAATTTTTCTTAATACCATCTTCAATTTTTTCCCCAAAAACAAATTGAATTTTTAAAAAACACAACAAAATAAACAAAAATAACCGCATAGAGATAAGCTTTTTTAATAGCTTAAAAAGATTTTTTAATAAAGTCAAGATTTTAGTTGACATTTAATAAAATTAATGTTAAATCTTCTTTTATTAATAGTTTATAAAAAATTTATATTTATTTTTTGTTATGCCAAATAAAAAAGCTGCTGAAAAATTCTTGGTTAAGTCTGAAGCTCAAAGAATTAGGAACAAATCTATCAAATCAGAAGTTAGAAATCTAGCTAAAAAAGTTGAAGGTTTCACAAAAGAATCTGCTAAAGAAAATGCGATGCAATCACTTAAATTGTTTGAAAAGAAGGGAATGTCAGCTGTTTCTAAAGGTGTTTTCCATATCAATACAATAGCTAGAAAGATATCTCGTCTTTATGCAAAAATCAAACAAATTAATGCATAATTTGTTTTTGGAAGATATTCCATCTGACTTAAAAGTCGTTGGCGATATTGCTATTGATACAGAAACATTAGGTCTTAAGTTAAAAAGAGATAGACTTTGCCTAGTTCAAATTGCTGATAGTGTAGGAAATGTATTTTTGGTAAAATATGGTAAAAATACAACTTTCAACTCTCCGAATTTAAAGAAATTAATAGAAGACCCTTTAAGAATGAAAATTTTTCATTATGCAAGATTTGATATTGCCGTTTTAATGTATAGCCTGAAAATAGCGAAGATTGAAAACATTTTTTGCACGAAAATTGCCTCAAAATTGACAAGAACATACACTGATTCTCATGGGCTTAAAAGTATTTGTCGTGAACTTCTTGGGGTTGAACTTGATAAAGAAAGTCAATCAAGTAACTGGGGGGCGGAAGAACTGACGGAAAGGCAACTTAAATATGCAATGAACGATGTTATTCATTTGCATAAATTAAGGAATATTCTAATTTCACTTTTAAAAGAAAGGGAAAGGGAAGATTTAGCTAAAGGAGCTTTTGAATTCTTACATTATTCGTGCAAAATGGAAATTGAAGATTTTGATCCAATCTTAATTTTAACCCACTAGGTACTTCAAAATTGCACTTCTTATCAAAACTCCGTTGCTTACTTGCTTTGAAATAAGACTATTTTTTGAACTATATGCCAATTCTTCCGAAGTTTCAACACCAACATTCAAAGGTCCGGGATGCATTAATTTTGCTCCTTTTAATTCCGCTTCAGTGAAAATGCCAAATTTTGAAGGGTAGCAAATTTTTCCACTGCCTTCAATTCTTTCCTTTTGCACCCTTAAAAGCATAACGAAATCAAAGGTTTCTTGATAAGAATTTGTAACTTTGATGTTGTAATTTTGTGTATAAAAATCAATGAAATTTTGGCCTAAAAAGTTCGGTGGAAAAATCAAGGTGACTTCCGCCCCTAATTTTGAAAGCAAAAATATATTTGACCTTGCGACTCTTGAATGGGAAACATCCCCCATTATGGCGATTTTAAGACCTTTAAAACAGTTTTGTGAAAATTTATTGCCTGTTTCTTGCAAAATTGTGAAGGTATCAAGCAAGCTTTGTGTTGGATGTTCGTTTGTGCCGTCCCCCGCATTGATTATGGCGGTATTTTCGCTTATATAATTCGCATAAATGCTTGGTTCACCAGATTTTTTACACCTTAAGACGATTGCTTTTGCAGAAAGTTCATTTAATGTTCTTATAGTGTTTATTTCGGTTTCTTCCTTTGCAATTGAAGAAGATGAAACATCAAACCTCATTGAAGTTAAACCACAGTTTAAGGCTGATTTTTCAAAAGAAAGCAATGTTCTTGTTGAATTTTCAAAAAAAACTGATATAAAAAGCCCTTCGGTATTTAGCTTAAAATTACCACTTTCTGCAATTGAAAATATGTTTGATAAATCTTCAATTGTGCAGTCATTTATTGATAAAAGCCGTTTAGATTTGTTCAGGCACTGCAAATTTGAAGTCATATGGAATGCCGTTGCTATTCACGATTAATTCGTCATTTTGAAAGTTCGCAATTGCAGTGAACGATTTTAATTTAACATGCTGACCTTCTGGTGTGATTGTTTCAAAGCCAACAACTCTTACTCCCTTAACTTGCACCCCGTTGAAGAACATTTTTCTTGCAGCTTTACGAGAACTTGGGTTGTTCTTGGAAGCCGTTTTTGCAACTTTTCCTTTAGCAGCTCCTGCCATAAAATTAAATAAAAAATACAATAGTTTATCTTTTTTAACTCAATTAATTTTATTTTGCAAGTCTTTTTTGCAAAAATTTTTACAAAACATTGGAAATTGATAAACATACTTTTGGTGAGATTTTATTTTTAATTTTAAAAAAAAACTTGACAAAAGCGAAAAGTCTGTTTAACATTCTCAATAAAATGGCAGGGTAGCTCAGTTGGTTAGAGCGGAGGAATCATACTCCTTAGGTCGTGGGTTCAAGTCCCTCCCTTGCTACCATCATCTTTCTTCAAAAAGGTTAATCACATAAACTGCTGTTTCTTCAATTGATTTTTCAGTTACATTTATCACAGGAATATCAAGTTTTGCAAAAAATTTCTTCGCCTCGCTGACTTCTTGTTTAATTTTCATAATATCTGTATATTCCGTTTCTTCCTTTACTTCAAGGGTTTTGATGCGTGTTTGACGAATTGCTTGCAACCTTTCAGGGTCTATAGTAAAGCCAACGATTAAAGGCTTTTTTAAGTCTTTAATATATTCTGGAATAAGTTCTGGCTTGACAAAAGGAATATTACCAACTTTAAAGCCCTTGTAAGCAAGGTATATACTGGTGGGGGATTTAGAAGAACGAGAAACCCCAATGATTATAATATCGGCGCCTGATAAATCTTCCGCTAAATTGCCGTCATCGTGTGCGAGAGTGTAATTAATGGCTTCCATTCTTTTGAAGTATTCTTCGCTTATAGCATGTTGTTTTCCTGCATTTTTGACACTTTTTATTTGTAAGAAGTTTTCAAATTGTGCGACTATCGGCCTTACTGCGGGCAGGCAAAAAATTCCCTCTTCATTGCAGGCATTAATGAGCTTTGCTTCCATTACTTCATTTGAAATTGTGTAAAGTGCAATGCCCTTATTTGTCTTAATTTTTGCTATTGCGGAATCTAATTGTGATTCGTTTTTTGTTAAAAAGTGATGAAATTCGCTAACTTCAAGTTCTGGAAATTGCGAAATTACCGCCTTCGAAAGCATCGTGACCGTTTCCCCCGTTGAATCTGAAATTAAATGTAAATTTAGTTGTTTTTTCATAAAAAAAATGTTATTCTTTTATATATAGATTATTCACATTTATGCAAATTGCAACAGAAAACCTGGTGAAAAAAAACTTAAGAAAACACTTCTTGAGGGAAAGAATGAAGTTAAAAGCGGAAGAAATTTATATGAAATCTCATATTATCTGCACGAAAGTTTGGGTCAATTTTTTTCTTGCAAATAAGGTGGTAGCAATTTATATGCCTTTTAAAAACGAGGTCAACCCTGAATTTTTAACAACTCATGAAATGAAAGCCCTTTCCCTGCCTTGCATTGAAGGGGAAAATATGGTTTTTCGTAAATGGCAAAAGAATGATTTGATGGAAAAGACAAAATTTGGCATTTTGCAACCACTTTCAAATGCAAAAATCATTATTCCAGATGTCATTATTTGCCCTTTAGTTTCCTTTAAC
>CAZFPN010000027.1:0-3181 GCA_964521015.1 uncultured Rickettsiales bacterium
ATAAATTAACAAAAAATATTAAAAAAGCAATAAAAGATTTTGACGAATTGTTAAAAAAAATCTCGGAAATAAAGCAAATGCGAGAGGACGAAAAAAAAGAAATGAAACAAAAATTAGAGTATGCACTTTCGCTTATTAAAGAAATGGAAGGTTGAATTTTTGACTTTCTTTTTGCCAAAAAAATGTGTGATTTGCAGGGAAGAAGGGCTTGAAGTCTGCCTTTCTTGTATTGATGAATTTATGCCAGCATCAGCATTTTCAATTCAGGGGGCGGAAGTCTTCCCTTGTTTTTTTTACGAAAGTGGAGTGGCAAAAATTGTGAGAAATTTAAAATACGAAGGAAAAACACAATATGCCGATTTAATTGCCAATTTTATGCTTAAGTTTTATGGAAGGGAATTAAAGGGAGAGGCAATTATTCCAATTCCAATTAGCTTTTTAAAAAGAGTAAAAAGGGGCTATAATATTCCGCATTTAATTGCCATTTCGCTTGAAAAAACACTCAAAATCCCCATACAAGATGCTTTGGTGAAAAATCAAGAAAGGTCTCAAGTGGGCTTGAAGAGAGCTGAGAGAATGCAAAATGCGAAAGATTTCTTTTCCATAAATGAAGAAGTTGACTTGAAAGGTAAAACCGTTTTGCTGATAGATGACACAATTACAACAGGTGCCACAATTCAAAATGCCGTTTATAAATTGCAAGAAATGAAAGTTGGAAAGATTAAAGTCTTTAGCTTTGCATGCAGGAAGTTAGAATTTGAATATGAAAATGCAAATTAAACAAATTACATCTTTAAGGTTTATCATAGCTTTTGTTATCTTTTTATTTCATGCAAAGTTCTACTATAATATAAGCTTTGGAAATGTGTTTTTTGATGCTTTCATTTCAAATTCGGCAACATTTATGTCTGGTTTTTTTGTGCTTTCTGGGTACATTATTTATGAAATTTATCACAAAAATGATTTCAGTCAAATTCAAAATGTCAAAAATTTTTACATTAAAAGGTTTGCTAAAATTTACCCATCTTATTTTTTAATATCTTTTGTTTATACACTTTTTTTAGTTTTTACATTAAAAGAAAATTTAAGCTTTAAAGAATGGGTTTTGTACATCATAAATGGCATTTTTCTTTTACAGGCATTTAGTAAAGAATTGTGCGATTTGCTTTTTCACCAAAATACATGGTCAATTTCTGTCGAGGCATTTTTTTATTTTACATTTCCTTTTGTGATGGTTTTTGAAAAGTTTATTAAAGGAAAAAAGCTTTTTTATATTTCACTTAGTTTTTTGTTTTTAATAAATATAAATGTCCTTTTTTCCCTTCCTCAAAACGAGACTTTTAGTTTTTATGTTAATCCTTTTTGCAGCATATTCGAATTTTTAACAGGAATTGCCTTTTGCAAAATGAAAAAAGAAGGAGATTTACAAAATTTCGCTTTGATATTTAAAAATATAAATTTTCTTATTATTGCAATTTTTATCAACACTTTAAGCCTGCTTTCAAGCGGATTATTTGAATACGGCGGAATGATACTTGCCAACACTTGCCTATTTGCCTTTTTGATTTATGTGGTGGAAAATTCTAAAGCTAAGTTTTTATCAAGCAAGCCACTTGTTTTTATGGGAAATATCAGCTATTGCTTTTTTCTACTTCAAAGCTTTTCTTTTAATCTAGTTAAATTACTTGAAATTCCACCCTTTTATGCGGTTTTAACAACATTTGCATTAAATACACTTTTAGCTTTTTTATGCACGAAGTTTTTTGAAGAGCCTTTAAAGAATTATATTATTCAAAGAAACTGTCATTAATTAATTCAAATTTTCAAGTTTATCAAGCAGGTTTTGTAGTTCTTTATTCTTGGGAAACATATTTCTAATTTTGGGAATGAAGCTCCAGTCTCCTTGACCATTAATTGCATTTTCCGTTAGCTCTTGAATCATCGTATAAGGGGCTTTAAAAAGTGTGATTTTTTCGCCTTTAAAGTTATCAAATGTTATCAACGAAACATCTTTCAACCTTGCATATCTTGCAACAAAAGCCCCAATTTGGCTGTAAAGCCTTGCATTTTTTGTTTCAGTATTTTTGTTTTGAGGATTTTTTTCTTCAAAATCTTGAAAGGAAAGTGAATTTTCCGAGGTGGAATCTATGTTAAAGATAAAACTTCTATAAAGAGTTTTCATTAAGCACTAATTATTTACAAGGTTGTAATAAACAACTTTTTTATAAAATGCAAGAAAAAAATTAAAATTTTAATGAATATCCAATTCCTAAGACTAAAAAGAAAGAATTTAAACAGACAATAAAAGTTATTAAAGTTGGTATAAAGCTTTTATTTTCTAAATTAAATCGGCACGAATAAAGCCCTCTTAAAACCCAAATGCTAAAAACCGTATAAAATGCAAGAAAAAAAATGGAAAATAAAGTCTTTTCCTTCAAAAGCACTAACTCCAGTATAAAACCTAAAAATGTTCCAAGCAAAAAGTGGTAAAGCCAAAAGACTTTCCAAAGCTTTTCCCTGCCAAACCAAACATCTCTGATGATTTTAATTATATATTCCTTATTCATTTTTTAAAATGTAATTTTTCCGCATTTATATATTCATTTGCAAGCTTATTATAATTACCTGCCGATTTTAAAGTGTAAGACACTTCGTCTTCTGTCATCACTCGCATAAATTTAGCAGGACTGCCCCCCCAAAGTTCATTTTGACCAACAACCTTTTTAGGTGCAAGCAAGGCTCCCGCTGCAAGCATTCCACCTGTTTTAATTGTTGCCAAATCCATTACAATACTTCCCATGCCAACAAAGGCATTATCTTCAATAATTCCAGCATGAATAATGGCGCAATGTCCGACCGTTACATTACTTCCAATGATAGTCGCTCCACCTTCTGCCCCAGTTTTGTTGTGAATGTGGAAAGGTCTTGTTCCATGAATTACGGTGTTATCTTGAATGTTTGACATTTTACCAATTTTAATCGGTGCAACATCGCCCCTTAAAACACATCCATACCAAATTGAGGCTCCTTCTTCTATAACCACATTTCCAGAAATTACAGCAGTTTCTGCGATAAAAGCAGAAGGGTGAATTTGTGGTTTTATTCCGTTATATTCAAGTATCAAAGGCATATTTATTTAATTCTATATCTAATATTAAACCCTAAACCAGAAATGTTCTTT
>CAZFPN010000027.1:3191-10048 GCA_964521015.1 uncultured Rickettsiales bacterium
AGTCCCTTTTTGAGACGAAAAAAGCAAGATTTGTTTTTGGTACTTCAAAGCCAATGAAATATTCAGTTAGCCTAATTCGTGCAAGACCTTTATAGTAATTTTGCAAGCCACCAACTCTAAACCCAGCGAAAGAAAGCGAAAGGCTGATGGTGTTGTAGTCTTCTTTTAAAGAGGTTTCTTTGTTTAAAAGGTAAGCATTCCAAATAGTTACATTTTCGGCAAATATTGTAAGAATGAGGTCGTCAAAGAAGGTTTTATTGTATTGAATTGCTGTGCTAAAGCCTTTTTCACTACCTGAGACATCATCTGAGAATTGACTTCTATAGGCAATTGAAAAGGAAATTGCATCTCTTGAAGAAAGCCCAACAAACCCTTGAAAACCCAAGCTATGAGACTTAATTGAAACGGTGTTACCAGCTTGTCTTTTGCCCCAATTTGGCCTATCTCTTTCTTCCATCAGTGGTTTTTTGTAAAGTGCTGTGTTGTCGTTTTTGAAAATTGCTCCTTGAAATTCTAATTTTGCAATGTCGGAGGAAAAAATTTCCACATTTGTCTTAATTCCAAGCTTTTCATCAAGCACATAACCTTTATTTAGAAAAGTTCCGCTAATTCCATACCAACTATCGTAAAAAATTTCGCTCCATCTTTCGTTTCCAGCAGAAAAGCGAGGTGAGATTTTTCCTATATAAATTTTTGCTTTATTGAACGTAAAAAGTGCGGAAAGTTCTTTTGTTAAAAGTGATTGTCCGTAAAATATTCCTTTAGAAGGTTGTTCTTGGAGTAAGGAAGTGGGTGTGAAGGTTTCTCCTTTAATTTTTGTAATTTCAAAATCTGTGTGAATGGCAAAATTTTGATTGAAGTTTAAGTCTAAAATTAGATTTGATTCGGAAAATAAAGTATTTCGCTTTTCTTCTTTGTTTAAAATTTCGTCATTATTAAACAAAATTTCTGTTTTGAAATCAAAATAAACGAAAGGGTAGAGGTTTTTTGAAGTTTCTTGATATTCTGATTTTGTTGTTTCAATGTAAGATTTTATGTTTGCTTTTGCAATTTTTAAAGTGAAAATGTTTAAGCAAAATATTGCAATAAGAAATATTTTCATAACATTATTCTGGTTTCCAAATTTTTGTTTTAAATGGAGCCGAACCACCCTTCGTTTCAAAAAGTGAAGATTTTTCATCGTGTAAAAAATGGTTTTTAGGGACATATTTTAAATCAGAAAGTGTAACATCTGGAATGTATGATTTTTGCCATTTATACTGCTTAAATGTGGGAAGAACATCTTTTGCATCAATTTGATAATGCATAAATGGATGCCATTCAGGAGAAATTTTTGAAGCTTCAACAATCCCATTATAAAGGCAATATCTTTTTTTTCTGCCTAAGTAATCTTTCCTTTTTAGTTCAAAAAATTGATTTCCGTATTCGTCTTCTCCGACTTTCGTGCCAAATAGATTTAAGTATATTTTAACTAAAAATTTCATCATAAATAAAATTAACGTGACCCATTTTTCGTTTTTGCTTTATAGCATCTTTTCCATAAAGATGAACCTTTGCATTTTGTTTGTCAAGAAATTTTGTTACTAAATTTACTTCGTCGCCAATTAAATTTAACATTTCCCCTTCAAATAAAAGTTTTGGCTCTAAAAAAGGAAGGCTTGCAATTGCCCTAATGTGTGTTTCAAATTGTGAAATGGTGCATAAGTCAAGGGAAAAGTGACCAGAATTATGGGGCCTTGGTGCCATTTCATTCGCAACGATTTGTCCGTCTTTTAGGACAAAAAATTCAACAGCCATAGTGCCGATGAAATTTATATTTTCTGCGATTTTTCCAGCCATTTCCTTGCATTTTTCTTTCCAAGGAGCATTATTTTCTTGCACGATGGAACGATGAAGAATTCCATTTTTATGAATATTGCTTGGAATTGGAAAAAATGCGATTTCACCGCTTTGCCACCTTGTTAAAACCACCGAACATTCAAAGCCAAAATCTAAGAAACTTTCAGCGATAAGTTGTTCGTGAAAAGGAATTTCGCCTTCTAAATCTTCAATTGAAGAAATAATGAACTGCCCCTTGCCATCATACCCATTTTCTGCGGTTTTCAAAATGAATTTCCCATTTTCATTAAAAAATTCAATTGCCTCATTTTTTGTCTTAATTGCTTTGAATTTTGCGGTTTTTACACCAGATTGATTGAAAAAGGTTTTTTCCCTAATTCTGTTTTGTGAAATAAAAATGGCATTCGCATTAGGGAAAAGCTTGTTTGGGAATTTTTCTTCAATTTTCTTTAGACATTTATGGTTTATATTTTCAAATTCAATTGTCAAAAAGTCGCATTTTGATGCAAAATCAAGCAGTTTTTCTTCGTCATCATAACTTCCAACAAAACCTTCATTTGCAAAAGTTAAAGCAGGCGAACCTTCTTCGTTTGAATAGCAAATTGTTTTAAACCCTAAAAGATTAGCAGGTAAAATCATCATTTTTCCAAGTTGACCTCCGCCTATAATTCCAATAGTTCTGCCAAATTTCATAACTAAATTTTTAAGTAATTATAATATTCTTCACCTTCTCTCCAGTTTTCTCTTACCCTGATAAACAAATTCACAAAAACTGGTTTTTGGAAGATTTTAAAAAGTTCCGTTTCTGCTCCCTTCTTGATTTTGACTAAATTTGTTCCCTTTTTCCCTATCATAATAATTTTTTGACTTTCTTTTGTGACCGTTACAAGAACACTTGCTAAAATGCCTTCTTCATCTTCTGTGAATTTTTCGGTTTGAACTGATGTATGGTAAGGAATTTCGTCTTTTAAAGTAAGGTAAATTTGCTCTCTCACCATTTCTGCAACTGTCAAATTTTCTGAAATATCAGAAATTGTGTCGGAATCATAAAGCCATTCGCCATCGCTCGCTTTCGTTTTAAGGAAGTCTGTTAGCTTTTCAATTCCCGTTCCCTGCACTGAAGATATATAAAAAATTGCCTCAATCACTTCCCCTTCTTTTTCAAGTTTTAATGCTATATCAAGCTTTTCTTTTTCAGTCATTCTATCAATTTTTGTGATGACTGCAATAAGTTGCTTATTTCTTTTTTTGAAATCGGCGATTATATCATAAACTTCCTTCGTAACACCTTTGAAGCCATCAACCAAAAGCAAAACAACGCTTGAAGCACGGACAACCTTCCAAGCAAAACTTGTAATTCGCTTTTCTAAGGTGAAGTCTTTTCTTGCTCTAAAAATTCCGGGTGTATCAGTGAAAATCATTTGAGTATCGCCAAAATTCACAATTCCATTAACCGCACTTCTCGTGGTTTGCACTTTTGGGCTTGTGATGCTGATTTTTTCTTTCACTAATTCGTTTAAAAATGTGGATTTCCCAGCGTTTGGAGCCCCGCAAATTGCAACATTTAAAATCTTCTTACTCATTATGTCTATAAATTTTTATAAAATATATCTATTTGTTTTTTTCGCTTTGTCAATTGTTTTATGGAATTAATGATTTATTTCGTAAATTTGATGTCTAAAATAAATTTTAAATATTTATTTGCAAGTTGCTAAATTATGTGATATAATTATTCTAAACTTATGCAAAAATATGATTAAAAATGTTGAATCTAAAAGAAAATTATGGACTTTTGTAACAATGGAAACTCCAAAAGTAAAAGAAAAAGAAAGTCAAATTGAAATTTATGAGGAAATTTTTAATTTAGGAATTGAAGTTCAGCAATTGAAATTTTTACTTCAAGAAGAAATTGATGTTAAAAAAAAGATGAAAATGACAAAAAAATTAAAATCTTTACTTGAAAGGTTAAAAGAATTAAAGCAGATTGTAGATTGATTTTTTTAGAAATAATATTTTATTCCCATTTCAAAGCTTTGCGTCTGTGCTTTAAAGTTTTTAATTTTCACTTTCACTTTTTCACCAATATTTTCTTTGTCTTCATATTCGCGTTCTATATCTTTGCTTATTGGAATGTAATATTTATAATCTGTGTAAAGAGTAAAATTTCCAGCACGTGAAAAGTTCATTTCAAATCCTATTCCTGCCAAAAAACGCCCTTGATAAACTCTTTCTTTTGTGTTTGAATCTGCTATATCTAAAATTGTCAAAGTTCCTCCTGAAATAAGGCTTAAGCTAAACATTTCAAAATCGTACCCCATTCTTGAAATCATCCCTGCATTTAAAGGCATGCTATAAGTTACAACTTGCGAAACTTCGGGAATTTCTGTAATAACAACGGATTCTTGAATTCCTGCAATCGCATTTCCGCTATCTATTGAGGCAATTCCTGCAAATTGTTGCCCCGGAACAAATGTTAAGTGCTTCACTCTGCTATTTGATTTATTGATAAAAAATTCAGGTGTGTAAAAGAAGTTCCAAAAATTGAATTTATAGCCAAAATTTAAAACAGGGGAATAGTTCTTAAAAGAATTAGGGTTTGAAAAAGATGTCTGCTGTTTAACTGAAATTTCTATATAATTATTCACAGCAACATTGTTTGGCTGAGGCTTTGTGTTATCGCATTTGCTAAAAATCGGTTTTGCTGGTGCAAGTTGCAGACTCCCAAACATTACAGGTTTAGAAAATCCAATGAGTAAGCCACTTAAAGAACTTCCATTTCCTTCAATAAAGGCATCTAAATGTTCTAATATAATCCATACAGGGCATTCAACCGCCCCCGTTAGAGTTGTTTGCGGAATTATAATCTGCCCCGCATTTTGTGTTCCTAAAAATTGCTTAATTTCAAGGCTTTCATAAAAATAAGAATCTGTCATTTTTGCCCCACCAATTCCAATAAAAAAGCCTCTTTGCTTCTTTCTTGCTTGGGGCATATAATCCCTTACTTCAATTTGTTTTTGTAGCTCAAGAACTTCTTCTGCGAATGCAAATCCGCATAAAAAAGCTAGCATGATAACTATTTTTTTCATAATTTTAAAGACTTTTTAGGAAATTTTTGCAAATATTTATAGCATTGAAATCTATATAATGTTCAATTTCTGGAATTTTATGGAAAGTAGCTTCAATGTTGTTTTTTAAAGCATAATCGTAAGCAATTTTGCCAAGTGAAATTGGAACTATATTATCTTTTTCGCCGTGAATAAAGCAGGTTTTAGGGCGAGAGATAATTTCATTTACAAGCAAATCAGGGGCTATCATCGTGCCAGAAAATGCAACAATTCCCTTGCAACCGCCGTTTTCCCTTCTTAATGCGGTGTGAAGAGCAATCATCGTGCCTTGAGAAAAGCCGATTAAATATAAATTTTCGTTTGTAAGCCCTAATTCTTCAAGCTTTTTATCTAAAAAGTAATTCAATATTGGTTCTGCGATTTTTGCACCAGACATCAAGCTTTCCCTACTTCTATCAAGCAAAGAAAACCACTGCCATTCATCGGGAAAAGTTGAGCCAACAAATTCATATTGAAAAGGGGCATTAGGGGCGATGAAGTAAGGTTTTTCAAAGGCATCTTCCAAGTGTTGGCTTAATGTTATTAAGTCTCTCCCGCAGGAGCCATACCCATGAAGAAAAACGATTAAATCTGTTGGCTTTTGCCCTTCAAATTTATAAGAAACTTGCCCTTCAAGAGCTTTGACTTCAAACATATTTTTTAAATTATATAAATGTGTTTTTACATTGAAAATAAAAAAAATCAAGCTATTTTGAAAATAAATACAGTTTTATTTTGCAATCATTCCAGAAGTGGGAGAAGATGCATTTCCATAGCTCTTTTTTTCCATTCTGCCTGCCAAAAATCCAAGCCTTCCGCTTTCCACTGCAAGTTTCATTGATTTTGCCATCAAAATTGGGTTTTTTGCCATTGCGATTGCAGTATTCATTAAAACTCCACTCGCCCCAAGTTCCATTGCAATTACAGCATCGCTCGGAGTTCCAACTCCAGCATCAACCAAAACTGGAACTTTGCTTTGTTCTATAATAAAGGAAATATTAAGAGGATTTTGAAGACCAAGCCCAGAACCTATCGGTGCCCCAAGTGGCATAATTGCACAACAACCTTCTTCTTCAAGAATTTTGCATAAAACGGGGTCGTCCGTTGTGTAAGCCATAACATCAAAGCCATCTTTGATAAGTTCTTTTGCTGCCCTAATTGTTTCAATCATGTTAGGGTAAAGTGTTTTAGGGTCGCTCAATACTTCAAGTTTTACTAAATTCCAGCCACCAAGTTCACGAGCAAGGCGAAGAGTTCTAATCGCTTCTTCAGCCGTAAAACAACCAGCGGTGTTTGGAAGGTAGGTATATTTTTTTGGGTCTATATAATCTTGCAATAAAGGTTCATTTTTATTTTCAATGTTCACTCTTCTTACTGCAACGGTGATTATTTCAGCCCCACTAGCTTCAAGTGCAAGCTTTGTTTCTTCAAGGTTTTTATATTTTCCTGTCCCGATTAATAACCGAGAGGAAAACTTTTTAATGCCATCACGACATTTAATTTCAAAAAAATCCATACTTTTAAATAAAGTTTGTTAAGTGATAATAGATATTTTTCCCTTTTGCAACTTTATTTTTTAGACTTCCTTCTATTATCAAAAATACAAAGCATTTGACAGTTTTCTAAATCAGTCTTTCCACCCTCGCACCAAGGAGTAATATGGTCTGCCTCCATTTCCTTAATGTCAAATTCTTCTTTACAAATAGCACATTTACCCTTCTGCTTTTCATATGCTTGCCTTTTTTGTTTATCTGTAAAAGCACGGATATTTAAATACCTTTCATCTTTTGTAAGAATATAGGAATAAATACCTTTTTTATTATCTATATCATCGTCTAACATAAGCTTTGCAATTTCGTTTTCAATAGCTTTTCCGTCAAACTCTCCATCTTTAAATTGATTATAAAGAAAGCC
>CAZFPN010000028.1:0-9792 GCA_964521015.1 uncultured Rickettsiales bacterium
ATGCAAAGGTTTAAAAATATATGACAACAGTAACAGCTTCGCTTAACAAAATTAAAATTAGCCCTAGAAAGGTTTCTATTGTGGCGAGAATGTTGCATCAAATGAAAACATCTGATGCAGTAAATCAATTAAAATTTAATAAGACAAGAGCCGCTTCCCTGCTTTTAAAATTATTACTTTCTGCCGTTGCAAATGCGGAAAATAATAACAACATCAACCCAGATACATTAATTGTAGAAAAGTTAGATGTTGGCTTTGCCCCTTCACTTAGAAGGTTTCATGCGAGAGCAAGAGGTAGAGCAAGTGCTATTAAAAGAAGGTATTCTAATATTAGAATACACTTGAAGGTGATGAATTAATTTTAAAATATATGGGTCAAAAAGTTAATCCGGTTTCATTTAGACTGCCAATCACAAAAAATTGGTCTTCTTCTTGGTTTAAATCAAAGTTAGAATATGCAAATGCAGTTATAGAAGATTTAAAAATACACAGATTTTTCAAACCTTTAATAAAGGCTTACAACATTAAGTCAATCAAAATTGATAGAGTTGTAAATAAGGTAATCATCACGGTTTTCACTGCAAAACCTGGAATTTTTATTAAAAAAGCCGAAGATGGTATTGAAAATTTAATTAAAAAACTTTCACTTGTTTTAGGGTATAAGGTTTCTATAAATGTGATGGATGTTAAAAATCCTTCTCTTTCTGCACAACTTGTTGGTATTTTTATCGCATCTCAAATTGAAAAAAGAGCATCATATGTAAGGGTTATTAAAAAAGCGATTGCAGATGTAATGAAGGCAGGTGCTGATGGGGTGAAAATTAAGGTTTCAGGAAGGCTTTCTGGTGCCGAAATTGCGAGAAGCGAAAAATATGGCGAAGGAACTGTTCCTCTTCAAGAGCTTAGGGCTAATGTTGATTATGCATTAGTTGAAGCTAACACTGTTTATGGTGTTATTGGAATTAAGGTTTGGATTAATACACATAAAAATTAAATAAATATATGGCTATACCAAGTAATTTAAAATACCGTAAGCGTAGAAAAGTTAAACCTCAAGGGAAGGCAACTTCTGGCTTTGAAGTGGCTTTTGGTCTTTACGGAATTAAGGCTTTGACCGCTTACAGAATAACAGAAAAACACATTGAAACATGTAAGCAAATTATTTCAAAAAATACTAAAGCAAAAGGTAAATATTGGGTAAGAATTTTCCCTCACAACCCTGTGACTGAAAAACCTGCTGATGTAAGGATGGGTAATGGTAAAGGTGGAGTTGAGTATTGGATGGCGGATGTTTCTGCTGGAACAATAATGTTTGAACTTGATGGAGTTACAGGTGAAGAAGCGAAAGTTATCTTTGCTAAAGTTGCTTCAAAGTTACCAATCTCGGTAAAGCTTGTAACAAGAAGGTTTGTGGAAATTAATTAAAAGATTATGGAAGGTAAAATTAATTCTATTATAGATTCTAAAACTGCTGTTGTTTTGGTTGAGAACAAAATGAGGCACCCTCTTTATGGAAAGGTTCTGAAAAGGGTTAAAAAGTTATTAGTTCATATTCCAGAAGGTGTAAGCCCAAAGGAAGGTGAAATGGTTGAGGTTTTTGCATCAAGACCAATCTCAAAGAAGAAAAAGTGGACTCTTAAATAAGGATATGATAATCTCAGGTAGTAAATTGTTAGTGGCGGATAATTCTGGTGCGAAACTTGTTGAATGTATAGGGTTTTTGGGGCATAGTGTTGTAAGATGGGCTGAAGTTGGCGATATTATAACAGTTGTTGTTAAATCGGCTATTCCTAATGGTAAAGTGCAGAAGGCTCAAAAATATAAAGCTGTAATTGTAAGAACTAAAGCACCAATTAGAAGGCAGGACGGTTCAATTTTAAAATTTGATACTAATGCGGTAGTTTTGATTAACACAAAAGGTGAGATGATTGGTTCAAGGGTGTTTGGCCCAGTTCCAAGAAACGAATTAAGGGAAAAAGCATTCCTTCAAATTCTTTCACTTTCTGAAGAAGCAAGATAATTAAAATATTATGACACAAATAAAAGCAGGAGTTCAAGTAAAGTTACTTGTTGGTTCTAAAGAAAAAAGAGGCTCTTTATTTACCGTAAAGAAAGTCGAAGGAGATAAAGTTTATCTTGATGGATACAGGCTTTTCAATAGAACTGTGAAATTAAGTCAGGAAAACAGTAATAATTACACAACTGTTCATCACCCTGTCCACATATCAAATGTACAATTAATGGAATCTAAATAAATATGGCAAACATCGTTAATATAACCGAGCCGGTAGATTTGGGCGAACGGTATAAAAACTACACAATAAAGCTTTTTAAAGATAAGTACTCCTTGAAGGCGATGAGTATTCCTAAGTTAGAAAAAATCATCATTACCACAACATTGGGTGGTTTAACAAGTGATAAAAACTACTTCAAACTAGCGCTTGAAAATATTGCATTAATTGCAGGTCAGCAACCTGTCATTACGAAGGCTAAAAAATCTGTTGCATCTTTCAAAGTGAGAGCTGGAATGGAGGTTGGTCTTAAAGTTACTCTTCGTAAAAAGAAAATGTTTGATTTTTTAAATCGCCTTGTCTACATTACACTTCCTCGTATTAGAGACTTTAAAGGTTTAAATAAAAATGCTTTTGATGCACAATTTAACTACAACATTGGAATTAAAGACTGCACATCTTTTCATGAAGTTGATATGCTAAAAATGACAAAACCTTTTGGTGTCAACATTACTTTACGTTTGAAAAATGTTGATAGCAACGAAAAAGGGGTTGAGCTTTTACAATCTTTATTATTGCCATTAAAATAATTAAGTTGCAATAAATGAGGAGAGTATTTTTTGACACAGAAACAACTGGTACTTCGGTGAGAGATGCCCACAGGGTTATTGAAATTGGTTGTGTTGAAACAATTGATTTCAAAAAAACTGGTAAGGTTTTTCATGTTGCTTTAAACCCAGAAAGGCAAATTGACGAAGGGGCAACAAGAGTTCACGGAAAAACTTTTGAAATGCTTAAAGATGAAAAAAAATTCGTTCAAGTTGCTGATGAATTTATTGATTTTATTGAAGGGGCAGAATTAATTGCACACAATGCGGGTTTTGATGTAAGTTTTATGAATTATGAGCTTTCGCTTATTTCAAAACCTGTATTAAGAAATAAAATTACTGATAGCCTAATGATTGCAAGGCGCTTTTTCCCAGGGCAACCCGCCTCTCTTGATGCTTTATGTAAGCGGTTTGGGGTTGATAATTCAAAAAGAACATTTCACGGAGCTCTTATGGATGCCGACCTTTTGTGCGATATGTTCTGCGAAATGATTAATTTCTTGCAAGAAAAACAAGGGCTTTCTGGAAATTTTGATTATTCTATTCAAAAACAAGAAGTAGGGGAAATTAAAAGGCAAACTAATTTCGCTTATCGTAAATTTTCGGCAAATGAAGAAGAAATCGCCAAGTACAAAGACTTCTTAAAAAAGTTAAATTTTGAATGATTATGAAGGGCTTGCGAATTGGAAATGGTGTTGATTTTCATAAATTTTCAAGCGACGAGGGTTTGTTTGAAATAAAAATTGGTGGTATTGCATTTCCATTCAATAAACAATTAATCGCCCACTCCGATGGCGATGTAGTTCTTCATTCTATTTGTGATGCGATTTTTGGAAGCTTGGCAAATGGTAATATAGGCACTCATTTTCCCCCTTCCGATGCAAAATGGAAGGATGCAAACTCTAAAATTTTTCTTGAATATGCAACTCAAATGCTGAAAAATGCCAATGGTAAAATTCTAAATATTGACACAACAATTATTTGTGAGGCACCAAAAATTATGCCAAATTCTTTAAAAATGAGGCAAGCTATAGCCTTAATGACTGGATTGGAATTAAGCCAAATTTCTATTAAGGCAGTGACAACTGAGCAAATGGGTTTTTTGGGCAGAAAAGAAGGAATTGGGGCAATTACAACGATGTTAATTTGCATTGATTAGTGTTTCATACTTTTCAATTTTCTTGCTATTTTTTCTTTTTCATATCTCTCAATCATAAAAAGTGCATCTTGATTGAAATTTTCAACTTTAATTTCCGAAAGTTCGTTCAATATTTTTAATGTAAATCTTAAATTAAACAAGATATGCAAGCTAAAAACAAAGGAAAAAGTCGCAATTAAATTTTCAACCATATCATCTTGAAAAAGTAGATAGGTCAAAACCCCTAAAGTAAGAAGTAGAAACATATTTTTGCTAGTCATAAATTAAAATCTATAGTTATCTTTATAATTGAATTATACAACTAAAAATTCTAAAAGTCAAAAGAAAAATGTTTTAAAAAAATAAAAATCTCTTGACATTTAAAATATTATTCGTTCTAATTAATTAAACAACCTTTAGTTGAATATTATGAAGAAACTTATCGCAAGCCTTATTTTAATGGCCACACTTTCAAGCTGTGCAACACTTTTTTACGATAGCCCTCCAACATTCCAAAAAGCACCTGTTGCTTGTGTATTAGATGTTTTCTTTGGGTTTGCAATCATCCCTTTGGCGGTTGATACATTTTATGGGTCATGCAAAATTGAAGGTTTAAAAAAATGATATTTCATCAAGCAGGTTTGCAAGAATTAAACTTGCAACTTGTGCATCGTAATTTTGTAATTCATTTTTTGTCATCTTTCCTCTTTCATTGAAAGCGGTTTGCTTGACCTTGGTGCTTGTTCTATTTTCATCGTAAAGTAAGGGGAAAATGCCTTCTTCCTCAAGCATTTTTGCAATTCTGAAAATTCTTTTTGCTGATGCACCTTCTTCCCATGCGAAGGGGAATCCAAGAACAATATAAGAGCATTCCTTTTCTTTTAAGCTTTGTAATATTAAAAATGCCAGTTCTTCTTCTGTTTTTGAGTACAAGACCCCCGAAGGCACGGCGACCTTTCTGTTTAAAATGCTAATTGCGACGCCAGATTTTTTCGCCCCAACATCAACGCATAAAAATTCGCCCTTTAGAGGTTTGTTATGGCTTAAAAAACCTTCAACGAAATCAAAAATCATTTTGCAACAATAACCATTGCAGGCTTTAATATTCTTCCATTTAACTCAAAACCAGCTGAAACAACTTGAATTATAAAGCCAGATTCAAAGCCCTGCATTTCAATTTGTGAAACGGCTTGATGAAAATTAGGGTTAAATTTTTCGTTTTCAGGACATATTCTTTTTAGACCAAGCTTGTTGAAGACTTTTTCAAATTCTTTTTGTACCAACGAAACCCCCTGAACCATTGAATTTACGAAGTTGTTTTCCTTCAAATCGGCAGGAATTTCCATTTTGAGTGCGGAAAAAAGGTTTTCAAAAGGAATGGAAAGTTCGGAAAGAGCAGAAGAAACGGCGAATTTCTGTAAATCTTCCTTTTCTTTTGAATGTCTTTTTCTTAAGTTTTCAGCATCTGCAAGCGCTATAAGCAAATCATTTTTTAGCTTTGCAATTATTTCATTTTCTGCATTTTGCTCATTAGGTTGTTCGCTTTGCACTTCCTCAATGTTCACTTTAGGTTCGTTTTCGTTCATAATTTTGCCATTAATTTATATAATAAAAGATAAATCAAAAAAAATATTTTTCAAGTGTTTAGTTTTAATATTTCATTATTTTTTAAAGTTAATTTGTTTTTAAGGGTAGAGCTTGCGGGCGAGGTGGTGAATTTTCAAAATCTGTAATTTTAAAAATAAATTACTAATATTATGAAAAGATTTTTTCAAACACTGTCAAATCAATAACTTGCTTTATTATATTATGTGAAGATTTTTTTCCTCTATGTATCAACTATGTAGATATGAATAAGCAGAAAACGATGATTTTAAAAATTTATTCCAACATTAAGGTAAATCTTTGTTTTTTCTTCCATTTTGTTTAGAACTGGTTGAGCTATTGTGATTTTCGTGTTTGCAAAAGTTTTATATCTAAATTCCAAAAATGCCCCATAACTGCTGAGCCTGTCGGTTTCGTATACATATGAATAGGAATTTCCATAATCACCAAAAATACCAACTTTAAAAAACCTGAGAAAATCTTTACTGACTTCATTTCTCACAAAAAAACCAGAAGAGCCAGATGCTGAAATTTCATAACCCCTGACAGAGCCAAGCCCACCAATGGAAAACTGATTTTGAGAATATAGTTCGGTTTTTGCATACTGCCCACTGAATGTTAAGGAATATCCAATTTGAAAAGGAAGCCTTGTGTTATAAAGTAAATAAGAAGAAACGAGCCAGAATTGAGCCTGTGGGTCTTCCCTTTGTAAGCCTTGTTTATCTTTGATTGTGGTTAAGAAATCAAGCCCTTTTGTGTATGTGGCTTTAAAAAGCAAACTTCCAAAGCGAGAATAAAAGTTGTTTGAAAGCCCAACTTCAACATTAGAAAGCTTGCGTGATTGCACTTTTGAAAGAGCATCGTTTATGTAACTTTTTGAATCTGTTGTGTTTAATGTGGCAATTAAGGAAGATTTTAAAGCGGTTTTCCTTATTAAAACATAATTTAATCCCGTTGCATTGATTTGTGTTTTACCGCTTGAGATGAAAAATATGTTGCCACTTTTGACTTTGTTTTCATATTTTGAAACGGAAAAATCGTGATTAAATTTGAGGTATCTAAAAGCAAAACTTCCCCCAATTGAAGATGTGTTTGTCTTTCCACTTTCGCCTTTGCTGAAGTTATATTTCGTGTGAATTTCTTCGCCAATTCCAAGCAAATTTTCTTCAGTTAAGCCGAATGATTTTTTCCATTTTCCAGTGTTTTTGGCTCCTGTGTTATCTAAATTTGCACTAAAAATGATTGGAAATTTTTGTCTTCCCTTTATTTTAAGCCTTGTTAAGCCGTTTTTAGAGCCAGCATCAAGTTCGGTTTTGAAATCAAAAGATTGTAAAGATTGCAAATTTTCTGTGAGTTGGTCTATATCTTTTATATTCGTGTTTTTACCTTGTTTAGCTGGGTTTATCATGAAGTTTGTCAACCTGTTTTTAAAGCTATTTTCCGCAAAATCAACATATTCAATTTCGCCTTCAATAATGCTAATAATCACCTTTCCGCTTGAAATATTTTGGGGTTTTACATAACTTTGCGTTGTTATATAGCCATTTTTGATGTAAAATTTGTTAAGCACGGATGTCAATTCCAAAATTCCATTTCCGCAGATGTTTTTATTAAGAAATTTTTTTACTTGATTAAGCAACCTTTTTTGGCTGTAAATTTTATTGCCTTCAAAAATTATTTCGTTGACAAAAAAGCAGTTTTGGGTTGAACTTTCAAAGACTTTTTCTTCTAGAGTTTGAAGTTCAATTCCGTTTTGCCATTTTTTGAAATCCTCAAGTTCGCGATTTAATTTTTCTTCTTTAAATTCTAAAATTAAAGAATTTTCGTTAGCAAAAGCAATTGATTTGACTAGTAAAATAAGGGTTAAAAGGTATTTTAAAAAATTTTTCATTTTTTAGCTTGCAAATTAAAAACATTTATTTATGAAATAATAATTTAAAAATACAAGCTATTTTTTAAATATTTTAATAATTTAATATTTATAATATGAAATTTATAATTTTTGCCATTTTATTTTTCACCTTTCAAAAGCATACATTTGCCAAAGTTTTAGCTAAATTAGGAAGTCACACCGCAAGCATTGAAGAAGCCGAATTTAAAGCAAAAGCCTTCAATTTAGGAAGTTTTAATTCCTTAAACAACGAAACAAAGGAACTCATTTTAACAAAAATCATTCAAGAAAAGCTTTTAGAAGAAGAAGCGAAATCGCAAAAGCTTGATAAATTAATTGAGTATCAAAACACCGCAAGAAGTTTGCTTATTGTCAGGCTTATCACACAAAATGAAGAAGAAATTGAAAAAGATGCACTAAAGCTTTACGAACAATCAAAAAAAGAATTTGAAGGCAAAAAAACTTATACATTTTCTCATATTTTATTAAAAGACGAAGAAGAAGCCAAAAAACTGCAAGCCGAAATTTTTGCTAAAAAGAATTTTTGGAAGCAGAAGTTTAAAGAAGTTGCAAGGGAAAGGTCTCTTGATATTGCCAGTGCAAGAAATAATGGAAATGTTGGAAAAGTTCCTGAAACTATGCTACCAAAAGACTTAAGCCTTGCACTTTCTAAAATGAAAACAAACCTACTATACGGGCCGGTGCAAACATCTTTTGGCTTTCACCTTATTTTTGTTGACGAAGTTGAAGACTTAAAAATTCCATCTTTTGGCGAAGTTAAGCAAAAATTTATTTCCCAAATTATCAGCAAAAAAACCGAAGAAAAAGCATTAAAACTTCAAGATAGTAAAAAAATCAAATTTTCATTGTAAAAATCTCTTTCTTTTATGAAAAAAATTCTGTCAATTATTTCTTGCATTGCCATATTTCACAGCACAACTTTTAGTGTATTTAGTGCAACCTATAGGGAAATTCAGTCTTCCAATATAAAACCCAATGGAACAACAAACACTCAAGTTTTACAGGCTCCAAATGGAATTACGGTTGTGAATATCGCGTCACCTACAGCATCTGGCACTTCAATTAATAATTTTGACGAATTTAATGTCTCAGAAAGTGGGGCAATTTTAAACAATTCAACACAAATAACAAACACTCAACTTGCTGGGCAGATAATGCAAAACAACAACCTTGTGAACGGAGGAAACAAGCCCGCAACAACAATAGTCGGTGAAGTTTTTTCTTTAAAACCCTCTAATTTGCTTGGATACCTTGAAATTGCAGGCTCTAATGCTGGTTTTGTTCTTTTAAACCCAAATGGAATTACATGTAAAGGTTGTGGATTTGTTAATTCAAATTCAGTTACTCTTGCATCGGGCAGGGGGGAATATTCCAGTTTAGGTCTTGCAAATATTTACACAACAGGAAGCATTAACATTGAAGGAACGGGGCTTGATGCCACTCTTGTTGATTACTTTAAAATCATTGCAAATAAAGTTAATATCAATGCTCCAATTTATGCAAAAGAAAGCCTTGAAATTCATTCAGGAAAGGGGAAGTTCAATAATACGACTTCCAAATTTGAAACAGCCGAAAATAATGCCTCTTCAGGGATAGATGCAAGTGCATTAGGCTCAATGTATGCAGGAAACATTACTTTAAATGCAAGTTCGCAAGGTCTTGGAGTGAACTTAAATGCCGATGTCATAGCAAATTCAGGAGGAATTGAGATAAACTCAAGCGGAGACATAACCTACACCGCAAACATAACTGCCACGGCTCAAGCGACACTTAATTCAAGCAAAAATATTAATGCGAATGGCAATTTAACGGCACAAAGCCTTTCTTTAAATGCAAGCAACATCAATAACAAAGGGGAAATAAGTGCTAATAATGTGGCTTTGGTAGGTCAAAATTTGATTACAAATGATGGAACAATATCAGGCTTTTCATCACTTAACCTTTCTTCCTTAAACTTCACAAACAATGGAAGCATATTAGGAAAAGATATTCTTCTTTCTATCTCAAACATATTAACAAACAACAAAGATATTCTTTCTTCAAACAACATAACAATAAGTTCAGCAAGTCTTGTTAATAAAGATAAAATAACTGCGAATAATGAAATATCATTAAACACATCAAGCTTTAACAATAATGGAAACATATCTTCAACAAATAACCTTGAATTTAAAAACCTAATATCTTTTATCAACACAGGAAAGCTAGAATCAAATAACATTTTACTTAAAACAAACACAAACATTACAAATGATGGAACAATATCAGGCTTTTCATCACTTAACCTTTCTTCCTTAA
>CAZFPN010000029.1:0-3636 GCA_964521015.1 uncultured Rickettsiales bacterium
AACAGTTTTGACTTGAATTTTAGCAATTCTTCCTTCAAAGCCTTCGCAGGGAATGGGTAGTATTGCTCTATTCTAATAATCGCGATATTTTCAGATTTTCTTGCCTCAAGAAGGTCATAATAAACCTTTCCGCTCGTGAAAATCACTTTTTTGACATTTTTCGCAATTTCATCCCCAATTATAGGCTTGAAAGCACCTTCGGTGAAGTCTTTCAATCTTGAAACCACCATTTTGTGGCGCAGTAAAGACTTAGGGGACATCACCACCATCGGCTTTCTAAAAGACATTTTCACCTGACGGCGCATCGCATGGAAAAGGTTCGCAGGTGTCGTAAAATTGCAGACAATAATATTATTTTCCGCACAGTATTGAAGGTATCTTTCCAACCTCGCAGAGCTGTGTTCCGGCCCTTGCCCTTCAAACCCGTGTGGCAAAAGCGAAACAAGACCGCTGATTCTAAGCCATTTATCTTCCCCCGAAGAAATATATTGGTCGTAAATTGTCACCGCTCCGTTTGCGAAATCTCCAAATTGGGCTTCCCAAATTGTTAAAGCATCAGGGTTTTCCATTGAATAGCCGTATTCATAGCCCAAAACTGCAAACTCGGAAAGCAGGGAATTGAAAACCATAAATTTTTCGCTTTTTTCAACATTCAAGTTATTCAAAGGCTCGTATCTTTCGTTTGTTTCTTGGTCGTAATAAACGGAATGCCTGTGAGAAAAAGTCCCCCTTTCGCAGTCTTCCCCTGAAAGCCTCACAGGGAAACCTTCAAGCTGAAGTGAGCCATATGCAAGCAATTCGGCGGTTGCCCAGTCTATTTTTTCGCCCGCAAGAAGTGTCATTTTTCTGTCCTCAAGAAGTTTTTTGATTTTTGAGTTGATAGAGAATTTTTCTGGAATGTTGCTAATCGCCCCGCCGACTATATCAAAGGTTTTTTCGTTGATTGAAGTCTTGTTGAAAAGTGTCAAATCGTCAGCATTTTCAAGCCTTTTGATGTGAGACCACTTGCCTTCAAGCCAGTCCGCTTTTTTGGGTTTATAGCTTTTTGCGGTTTCGTATTCTTCGTCCAAAATTGATTTAATTTTCGCTCTGAAGTCTTCTTCAAAGGTTTTGGAAATGATGCCTGTTAAAGCCAATTTTTCGCCGTAAATCGCCCCCGGAGTATTGAAAGTTTTGATTTTTTTATACATCACAGGTTGCGTGAACATTGGCTCATCCCCTTCGTTATGCCCGTATTTTCGGTAGCAGATGACTTCAAGAACGACATCTTTCCCGAATTTTTGCCTATATTCCGTTGCAAGAATTGAAGCCTTCAAAACCGCATCAACATCGTTCCCGTTGACATGAATTATCGGTGCATCAATCATTTTTGCGACATCGCTTGAATAAGTGCTTGATTTAGTATCTTTTTGAAGGGCGGTAAAGCCAACTTGGTTGTTGATTATGATATGAATCGTCCCTTTGACTGTGTATCCTTTCAAATTCGCCATCGCAAGACATTCCGCCACAATTCCTTGACCTGCCATCGCGGCATCTCCGTGAATTAAAATCGGCATAATCGTTGATTTTTCGCCTTCTGCAAGGGCATCTTGCTTTGCACGCACACGCCCCATTACAACAGGGTTCACCGATTCAAGATGCGAAGGGTTAGGGGTTAAAGAAAGGGACAAGTTCTTGCCATTTATCAGTGTTCTTTCAGTGTTTAAGCCGAGATGATATTTTACATCACCAGAGCCAGGAATGCCTTCAGGAATTGAACTCATGCCCATAAATTCCGAAAAAAGTGCATGATAAGGCTTGCCAAGTGTATGCGTCAACACATTTAGCCTTCCCCTGTGAGCCATTCCGAGGATGACATCTTTCACACCGCCTTCCGTTGCTGTCAAGAATATCTGTTCCAAGCAGGCAAGGGTTGCTTCCCCCCCTTCGGCAGAAAACCGCTTCGCACCAGGGAATTTAAGGTGTAAAGCATTTTCAAAACTTTCGGCTTTGATAAGAGTTTCAAGAGCATGCTTTTTCGCATCATTTGTAATTTCCGCCCCATTTTCAAGCCTGTTATAAAGCCAATTTCTTTCGTCCAAATTTTTAATATGGTGAAATTCCGCCCCGATAGTGCTTGAATAAGTTTGCTTGAAAAAAGCGATATGTTCCTTTAATTTCGCCTTAAAACCAAGCAAAGTGATTTCTTTTGATAAATCTTGCTCGCTAAAAGTTGCCTCAAGTTCGCTTCTATAAGGCTTTTGCATTTGATTTATAGGGTCTAAATCTGCCACTAAATGCCCAAAACTCCTGTAATTTTCAACCAATTCTTTCGCTTGAAGTTCAAGGGCATTTCCCACCCCAAAACCTTCTTTCATTGCGATTTGAAGGGCATCTTTCTTCTTTTTTTCTGCATCTTTTTCTTTTGTTAAAATTTCATTAATTTCATTCGCAGGAAGAGAAGAAAACTCGTTCCTTTTGCCAATAACGGAGGATTTTTCTAAATTTGCCTCTTCCATTAAGGCTTTTTCGTCATCTGAAAGAGTTGTAAAAAACACTTCCCAAGATTTATCAACCGAAGATGGATTCGCCTTATATTTCTTGTATATTTCCGTTATATAAGTAAAATTTGACCTAAAAAATTCCGCCCCAATTTGCATTTTTTTAAAAATTATAATAATTAAGTCTAAAACCCTTTTTTTTAAAAATCAATATTTTTTTTCATTTTTTTTAAAATTTTACTTGCATTTTTAAAAAATTCGTTTTTATATGTTGTTATGAATAATTTTTTTTATTGTTAATATGGCAAGTCCACTTGACCAATTTAAACTTAAAACCGTCGTTGAATTAAAGCCCTTTGGCATTGATTTAAGCATTACAAATTCCACTTTGATGATGTTCATTATTGTCGGTTTTTTGATGTTATTTTTATTCTTAATCACTCGCAGTTTGCAGGTAAAACCTTCTAAAAAGCAGGTTGTAGCCGAAGGTTTCTTCAATTTTATTACAGGAATGATATCAAACAATGTCACTTACGAGCAGAAAATGAAGCTTTTTCCACTTGTTTTCTCAATTTTTATGTTCATATTGTTTTCAAATGCTTTTGGTGTAATTCCTTACACATTCACGATTACAAGCCACATTTCCATCACTCTTGCCGTTGCGATGATAGTCTTTATTATTATGGTAATTGTTGGAATTAAAAGGAAGGGTTTTATTGGCTATTTACACAGCTTTGTTCCTAGCGGAGTGCCTGTTTTAATCGCCCCTTTGATTTTCGTTATTGAATTTATAACATACTTAATTAGACCTTTCACCCTTGCATTAAGGCTTGCTGCGAACATGATTGCAGGGCACACAATGCTTAAAGTAATCGCTGGTTTCGTTGGAGCAATGGGCTTTTTTGGCATTGTTCCCATCCTATTCATATCCATCCTAACTGGGTTTGAATTCTTCGTAGCTTGTTTGCAGGCATACATTTTTTCTATGCTTACCTGTATTTACTTGAACGAAGCACTAGCAACAGAGCATTAATATATTAGCATTATGCCATTTTTTACCAGCAGTGCGACAAAAACCTTGAGTTTAGTTTTTTGTCTTTCAACTTTTTACAAAGATAAAACATTAGTTTCTATCTTACAAATTTTATATATAGAA
>CAZFPN010000029.1:3646-4032 GCA_964521015.1 uncultured Rickettsiales bacterium
CAAAAGAAATGCTTTCAAACGCACTCTCGTTTTTGTTTGAGACTTCGCTAAAAGAATTTAAGCCTTCAAAATTTTCAGTAGTTGAATTTTCCGAAGGTTTCGTAAGCATTTTCCTTGGAGATGCCAAAGAATTTTTAAAAAAAGATACAAATACAATAAAAGTTGTCAACACCACAGAGCTTTCGCAGATGATTTCAGAAATGGCTCTTGAAAAGGGCTTTTGCTTTTTTTCACTGAAAGATATGCAAAACAACGAGCTTGTGAAATTCGCAACAATTTCAACAACGGGAAGCCTTGAAATTCCCCAAGTTGCCTCATTTTTTCTTGAAAAACACAGAGGGGTTGATGGTGTCATTGCGCTTGGAATAATCAAAAAAGGGGCAACG
>CAZFPN010000029.1:4042-9529 GCA_964521015.1 uncultured Rickettsiales bacterium
CTATGTCGCAACAGAATGTATGAGAGGAATAGGGAAGGTCGCTCTTAAATATCAAGTTCCCTTCACGAACGGAGTTATAACTGCAGATACAGATGCTCTAATTCAAGAAAGAATTTCTGCAAAAGGTCAAAACATCGGGAAAGGAGCCATCAAAACCTGCCTTGACATCATCGCACTAAAATATAAAATGGAAACAATTTACTAACTTTATGTCATTTGCTTTAAAATTCAAAGAAGAATTACTAAAATACAACCTGCTTAACCATCCATTTTACCAAATGTGGAACGAGGGCAAAATTTCTATATCAACATTGCAAGAATATGCAAGACAATATGCCTTTCAAGTAAAAGCACTGCCAACTTACATAAGTGCAACACATTCCATTACCGAAGATGCTGAAAACCGAAAAATTCTAACCGAAAACTTAGCGGACGAAGAAATCAACGGAACCGACCACCTTTCTTTGTGGAAAAATTTCGCAAAAGGGCTTGGGGTTGAAAAAATTGATGCTGTGCAATCAAATGCAATTGCGCATCTTGTGAAAACTTGCAAATCTTTCGCATCAAAATCTTCCGCATCTGGATTCGGTGTTTTATATGCACAGGAACACAACTATGCAAACATCGCAACCAGCAAAAGAGAAGGTTTAGAAAAACACTTTGGAATGGCAGAAAATAAAGAAGCGACAAAATTCTTTACAGTGCACGAAAAAGCTGATGTTTGGCATGCGGAGCAAGTTGAAAAGTTGCTTGATACCTTGAGCGAAGAAGGGCAAAAAGAAGCACTAGAAGCAGGAATTTCTGTTATGAAAGCTCTAAACGGCTTTTTGGACGAAATGCTTGAATTAGAAAGAGGTTATTCTTGCTAATTCTTCTAAAAACTTGTTTTTGAAAAAATCAAATTATGCTTTGTGTTCTTCGGAAAGCGAATTAACAAGCATAGAAATGTGCTTTCTTACACCAATATCTTTGATGGACTTGAAGTTTTTTATCAAATTTTGAGTTTCTTCATCTTGTGTGAATTCAGAATTTGAAGCATTTTTGATGCTTGGGCTTTCAATTGAATTTACATCTTCTTTAAGCTGATTACTTGCTTTTTGCATTACATCTTCAAACATCACATTCACACTATTTTCAAAGAAAACACTCATATTTACACCGAAAATTTCAGCAAGTTTCATCAGTCTTGAAATAGGAATCCTGTTTTTTCCGCTTTCATACTTTTGAAATTGTTGGAATGTAATGCCCAAATGAACAGCAACATCAGATTGACTAAAGCCTTTGAGTTGCCTAAAAAGCTTAATTTTTTTGCCGACATGCTTTTCAATATCGTGGTTTTTTACCTTTTTTGGTGCTTCTGGATTTACCTCTTCACCTGTTTCCTTTGAAACTTTTTTGCTAAAAAGTGCCATATTTAATTAATAAAATTTTATCTTTGGAAGATATATTAATTCAAAAAATATTAAAATGCAACTAAAAAATGAAAATTTTTTTTCAAAAAAACACTTGACTTTTAATTTTTCTTGGTTTATGCAGGTTGTGATTGATTTTTTTATTATGAAAAGCGGTGCTAAAAGGCCAATTTCGCCTCATCTTACAATTTATAAACCGATGATAACTTCTCTTTCTTCAATTTTAGGGAGGTTTGCTGGTGTTTACACATATTTAATTTCTGTTTTAGTGTTAATTTCCGTTTCATTTGCCATACAAAACCATAAATATGCAGGAAGTTTAGTTGTTTCCTTGACGGATTTCGCACAAAGTGGGGCTTTGCAACTGACTTTTATGGCGATTTTCACCTTTGGCAGTTTGTTCGCATTTTTTTTATACATTTTTGCTTGCATTCGCCACCTAATTTGGGATTTTGGCTATCTGCTTGAACTTTGCATTTCAAAAGCGATGGGCTATGCTATGTTTGGGCTTTCATTCATGATTTCCCTTGCTTTGACTGTGTTCATATTTTTGTTTTAATCTTGAAAGAGGAAATTTTATTCAAAGAATTTACCGCCTCAAACGATTATACAAAAAAAGCACTCGTGAATTTGTTTGGCGGAAGCAGGGTTATTGACCTTCTTTTTCACATTCCTTTTGAATACCGCTCACTTTCCGTTTTAAGTGGGCAAAAGTTGGAAATACCTGAAAATACAGAGGCAGTCCTTGATATTTTAGTTTTAAGCCACGAGCCAAGTTTTAAAATTTCTGCAAAAAATCCATATAAAATAAGAGCTGAATTAACTGATGGTAACGAGCTAATCATTTCTTTTTTCGCAGGAAATGTACAGATGTGGAAAAGCATTTTTAAGGAAAATATAAGATATAAAATAAGTTGTAAAATACAAAAATTTAGTGGAATTTATTACACTTCGCATCCAAAAATTTTAAACAAATCGGAAGTCCAGAAAATCAATGAAGAGGGGCTTTTGACAGCAAAATATCCATTAACTGGCAATATAACACAAGCGGTTTTGAAATCCATTATGGAAAAACACCTAAAATTGCTTGCTCATTTGCCCGAAATGAGTTTTCACCAAGAAAAATTAATGCCATTTTTTGAAGCAATTTACAAAATCCACATTCCAACGAGTTTGAAGGAAGCCGAAAATGCAAGAACAAGGCTGGCTTTTGACGAAATTCTTGCTAAAAACCTTGCTTTTATGATGGCGAACCTCAAGGCGGAAAAGGAATTTTCCCCAAAAATAGCCGTCCATCAGACAACCTTAAGTAATATATTAAAAGTATTACCTTTCATTTTAACGGAAGACCAACAGGTCGCACTTGAAAAAGTTTTGAGCTTGCAGGCAGAAGAAAAGCAGAACAGTGTGCTTTTGCAAGGTGATGTCGGTAGTGGAAAGACGATTGTTTCAATTCTGGCATCAATAAACATTGTTATGGCAGGTTTTCAAGTTGCCGTGATGTCCCCCACATATATTCTTGCAAAGCAAACATTAGAGGCATTCAGCGAAATTGTGAAGGTCTTCAATATTGAAATTTTGTTTTTTTCTGGCGAAGATAAAGGGAAGAAGCGTCTTGCGAAGTTGCGGGAAATTAAGGAAGGTCGGGCGAAAATCGTGATTGGAACACATGCACTTTTTTCCGCTGATGTTGAATTTTACAACTTGGGGTATGCAGTGATTGACGAACAGCACAGGTTTGGCATTAACCAGCGGCTTGCACTTTCTGCGAAGGCGAAGGGTGTGAAAACCCTTTTGATGACGGCGACCCCCATACCTCGCACCCTTTCTATGGCTTTGTTTGGGGATATTGAGGTCTCTTATATTAAAAATAAGCCGAAAAATCGCAAGGAAATCATCACAAAGTTGTTTTTGAGCGAAAAAATCCCTGAAATTATTGAGGCAATCAAGCGAAAAATCAATGAGGGAGAGCAAATTTATTGGGTCGTTCCGTTGATTGAAGATGCGGAAGATGGAAAAAAGCAAAATGGCATTTCAATAGAAGAGCGAAAACGCCTTTTGGAAGAGCATTTTGGCGATAAATTAACCACGATTCATGGGAAAATGAAGGACGAAGAAATCTCGCAAGAAATGGAAAAATTCAAAGCTGGGTTGAAATCTATCATGCTGGCAACGACGGTGATTGAGGTCGGCGTTAATGTCCCAAATGCAACTTTAATGGTGGTTGAATCGGCGGAAAACTTCGGTCTTTCAACTCTTCACCAACTGCGAGGAAGGGTGGGGCGTGGGGCTTTGCAGTCATATTGTTTCTTAATTTCAGGTTCGCGGGCGGAGGCAATTCTGGCACGTCTAAAAATCATTGTGAATTCAACGGACGGCTTCTTCATCGCAGAAAAAGACATGGAATTGAGAGGTAGCGGGGCAATTTTCAGCAAGATGCAAAGCGGGTTTGAAGGTTTCAAGTTCGCAAAAACCAACGAAGACGGGGAGCTTTTTCAAAAAGCAAGGAAGTTGGCGAGAGAAATTTTCGCAAAAAACCCCAATTTAGAAGGTGAAATCAACTATTTAATGAGGTTTTATAACTACGATACCTTAATTAACTACTTCAAAATCTAAAAATACAACGATTTTAAGCCACAAATTCAAAAGTTTTACTGTTAATATGCTTCAAAAACTTCTCACTTTTAATACATTACTTTAAGTATATTATATTAGAAGTGCTAAAATTTACTTCAAAAAAGGGGTTATTTTTAAAGTAAAGCTTTAAAAGTCCGTTGATTTTGCTTGATTTTTCAAAAATTTTCCTTTACATAACAAAAAAATATAAATTTGTGCCTAATTTTTTTATACTTGACGAAAATATAATCGGCAGAAGTGCCATTGGTAAGCAAAAAATTCAAAAAAATTGTGAGATTTTGCTAAGGAATAGGTCTAGGGCGGGGAAATTTGACTTTAAAATGCCAAAAAAGGTGATTTTATCTGCGAATTATAAGCCTTTTTTAATGGTTCGCACAAAGGGGCTTCATCTTTCGTTATTTTACGATAAACTGCTTTCCAAAGCCCCAAAACACACTTTCAAGACAGCATCTTGCCACAATAAACAGGAAATTTTTAAAGCAAACAGGCTTTTTGGAGCAGATTATTTCTTTATTTCGCCAATTTTTCCCACAAAAACTCACGAAAATGCCAAAACATTAGGGATTTTACGGCTTTTTAGAATGATAAATGGCTTTCAAAAATTGAAATTTATCGTTCTTGGAGGGATGGATGAAAAAAAATTTAAAGCGGTCAAAAGGCTTGATTTTAAAAGGCAAATCAAAGGTTTTGCTGGCATTAGAAATTTTATTTCAAAGTAACAAAATAATGCTTACAGAAATTGTAAATTTTGTTTATAATATTCTCAATTCCTCTTTCGCATAATATATATTATGTAAAAAAGATTTTTATAAACCCTTGAAAAACGATATTTTTTAAATCAACAACTGAAAAAATAATTTCTTGCAAAAGCAATCTGGATGGTTTAACATATGTCATCGTGCTTTCGCATTATGCACGGCTTTTAAAGGAGCTTAAAGGAGGTCGGCAAGGAAGATTTTAATATATCTTCCCTTGTTGCCATCTGTTACCAATATAAATATAAACTTCAAAAAGCCCGATTACTTTGAGGTGTTTCATCTTCTTTTTCAATCTCTTTTAATCGTTCCTTATAGTGCTTTAACCTATAGACTCCATCTGGTCCCCCTTCTAAGAATGTTTGCCCGTTTTTCAATATATTTGTATATAATTTTTGTAGATAAGTGTCGCATTTCCCTTCGGATAAATCTTCTAATATTTCGCAAATATTTTCAGGTAATTTTATTTTAGATAGTGTTTTCAACGCTTTATAAACATCTTCACTTTTTAACTCTTCAAATTTTGTGGAAGCATCCTTAAGGGCATCTATTCCAGATGCTTTAGACAATTTTTCTAACTTTTGATAAACATCTCCAGGCAAATCTTTTGGCTTGAATTGGCTGTAATAACCCATAAAGACTTTCGCTCGCAATTCATCATCCTTTATCGCTTTTGTTTTGCT
>CAZFPN010000030.1:0-7080 GCA_964521015.1 uncultured Rickettsiales bacterium
AATGCCCTGCACGAGGCAAACCAAATGCTGGGGCACCGCGGTTGTAGGCTTGGAATTACATATCCTGAAATTTACGATATGCAAGTTCGTGCGATTTTTATGGCAGGAAAAGACCTTATAAACAAAGGGAAAAACCCTGTTATTGAAATTATGATACCTCTTATAATCACTAGAAAAGAGATGGAAATTCTATCAAATAGAATAAACGAAATTGCAAAAGAATTCAAAGAAGTGAAATACTCTATTGGAACAATGATAGAAACCCCTCGTGCTTCATTAATGGGGGCCGAAATTGCTGAAATTGCTGAATATTTTAGCTTTGGAACAAACGATTTAACACAAATGACACTTGGAATTTCAAGGGATGATAGCTCAAACTTCATCCCTGACTACATTTCAAACGGAATTTTTGAAAAAGACCCTTTCGTAAGGCTTGATACTAAAGGTGTTGGAAGGCTAATTGAACTTGCAATAAAGGAAGGAAGAGCGGTGAGACCTTTACTTAAAGCATCAATTTGCGGTGAACACGGGGGCGACCCTGCTTCAATTAAATTTGCATCAAAAGTGCAGATGACATATGTTTCTTGCTCTCCTTTTAGAATTTTAGGGGCAAGACTTGCATCGGCAATTGCTGAAATTGAAAGCAAAAATGAGGCTAAAAGTGAGCTTAAAACCTCATCAAAATAAAAAAATGAAAAAAATTAAACTTTTTTCTTGAATTTTAAGAAATTTGTTATATTTATTAAAACTATATAGATTTATGAAATAAAAATTATGGCTGTTAAAGTTAGACTTGCAAGGGGAGGCGCAACAAATGCCCCATTTTATCACATCGTTGCTGCTGATAGCAGAAGCCCTAGAGATGGTAAATTTTTAGAAAAAATCGGTTTTTACAACCCAAAAGTAAGCAAAGAAAAAGAAACTGAGCTTAACAAAAGAATTAATATAGATTTAGAAAGGGCAAAATACTGGATTTCAGTAGGTGCACAAGTTTCTGAAACTGTTGCTAAATTCTTTGTAAATGCTGGAATTTCTGAAGCCTCTAAATTCATTAAACCAATCGTAAAAGGTGAATTCTTTGGCATTGCTAGAAAAGAAAAGAAGAAAATTCTTTCCGATAGAGCTGATGCTGCAAAAAAATTAGCTGCAGAAAGAAAAAAAGCAAAAGAACAAGCTGCTAAAGAAAAGGCAAATGCTTAATAAAGCTTATGCACTCTGGGAAGAATGTCTACATTAAAACCTACGGCTGTCAAATGAATTTTTACGATTCCGAAAGAATGGAAGAAATTCTTGGCGATGTTGGAATTAAGCGAACTGATGTTATGGCGGAAGCTGATGTCATTATTTTAAACACTTGTCACATTCGGGAAAAGGCATCAGAAAAAGTTTTTTCCGAACTTGGAAGGGTGAAGCAAATAAAAGACGAAAGACTCAAAAATGGCAACAAAACAATAATCGCAGTTGCAGGCTGTGTCGCTCAAGCGGAAGGCGATGAAATCACGAAAAGGGCATCATATGTTGATGTAGTTCTTGGCCCTGAAAGTTATCACCATCTTCCTGATTTGGTCTTTTCGATTTTAAGGGGCGGTAAAGCAATTACCAGCCTTGATTTCAAGCCAGAAGAAAAATTTGATACTTTAAAAACAGAAAGGAAAGCAAAAGGATTTTCCGCCTTCGTTACAATTCAAGAAGGTTGCGATAAATTCTGCACTTTTTGCGTTGTTCCTTATACTAGAGGGGCAGAATTTTCACGCCCTGTCAAGTCAATTTTGGAAGAAATTACCTCCCTTTGTCAAAATGGAGTTGTGGAAGTGACTTTGCTCGGTCAAAATGTCAATGCATATCACGGAATTGGTGAAAACGGCACAGAAGTTAGTCTTGCTGGCTTAATTCGTCTTGTTTCCCATATTCCACAAATTAAAAGAATTCGTTTCGTCACATCTCACCCAAATAATGTAACGGACGATTTAATCAACGAATACGCAGAAAACCCAAAATTAATGCCTTATTTACACTTACCAATTCAATCTGGCTCTAATTCGATTTTGAAGGCAATGAATAGAAAGCACACGCGCGAACATTACTTCAATTTGATAGAAAAATTCAAAAAAGCGCGTCCCGATATATGCCTTTCTTCAGATTTTATCGTTGCATTTCCAGAAGAAACAGAAGAAGATTTCAATCAAACACTTGATGCGGTTGAAAAGGTTTTCTTTCCTCAAAGCTACTCTTTTAAATACTCCCCTAGACCAGGCACTCCCGCTTCATTAAAAGAAATGGTGACGGAAGATGTTGCCGATGCAAGGCTTCAAAAATTGCAAAAACTTTTAGCAAAACAGCAAAAAGAATATAATGCGAGTTTTATTGGCAAGAAAATTGAAGTTTTATTTGAAAACCCTTCCCCGAAAGCAACCTCAAGTTTTAATCAAATAACAGGCAAAAGCCCTTATCTTCAAGCGGTTTCAGTCTTACTTGGTCAAGAAGAAAAGCTTGAAAACTATCTAGGGAAAATTTTTCAAGTTGAAATCACAGAAGCTAAAGAAAACACTCTGGTTGGCGTTATTTGCTCTCCTCTTCCTTTGTAATTGCAAGATTTGCAAAATTTCCAACTATTTCGCATAAAATCTTTTGCCCTTCGTTTAATGGAAAATCATTTTTCAGTTCCATACCTTTTGAGTTAAGGTTTGCATTTTTCCCTTCATTTGTACGAAAAAACATTCCAATAACACTGCCATTTGCAGAATAAACGACAGGTTCAACCGCTTTTTGGTCTTCAAAAAGGGAAGTTTCCACACCCTCTTGAATGATTAAGCTTGTATTTGCCATTCCGTCCTTCACAACCGACATTTTTTTGCGTATGTTTTTGTTAAATTCACGAATTTCTTCCAAACTTTGAATCGTGTGAATTCCCATTCCATATGTGCCGAAGTTAGATTTTATGAATATTGTAGGGCTTGCTTTAATGCCATATTCATCATATTTTTTCTTAATTTTAGCCCAAATCTCGCTAATGCTTTCTTCTAAAAAATTAAAATTTTGCACCGCTTTGAAGTCAATGCTTGAAGATTCTTTAAAATAAGCATCAAAAAACCAAGGGTCAAGCTGAAATTCTTGTGCAAATTCTTCCACGATTTGCGAATAGATTGTGAAATGTTCCGTTTTTTTTCTGTTCCACCAACCCATTTTTGGGGAAGGATAAACAGGGGCGACAATATTGTTCAGAACTTCGGGCATACCAGATGTTAAGTCGTTATTTAAAATCACCGCATCTGCTATAAAACAGCATTTTTCAAGCTCTATTCCGATTTTATATTTTTTTTGAAAAAACCATTTGCATTTTTTAATAGGCTCAAAATCAAGTGAATTTTCAAGCCCGAGTTCATCAGATATACTCTTTATTTCGCTTTGACTTAAGTCTATATTGAATTTACTTTCCAAATTTGTCGCAACCTTCACAACCGCCCCAGCTTCTTCAAAAATTGCCTTTAAAGTGCGAACATTTTTAAGGTAGCCAAAATTTCTTGTATGAAATTCAGGGTAAATCAAAATTGTATTTATGCAATTATGTTTAAAAAAATCACGATAGACCCGAACAGCATTTGTAAAAGCTTGCAGATTAAGGTTATTAAAGCCAGCAGGAAAGCAGTTCGCATCAACCTGAGTGACTTTAAAGCCTGAATATCTAACATCACAAGAAGAATAGAAGGGCATTTTTTTTCCTTCCATTTTTTGCGATACCCATTCACGAATTTTCGCCTTGTTTTGCAGGGCAAAGTTTTCAAGAAAAGTCATGCTTATTCACAAATTTCACTTTCAGCAAAAAAGAATGCTATTTCTTTTTTAGCATTTTCTTCAGAATCTGAACCGTGAACAGAATTTTCGCCAATTGAAAGAGCGAATTCTTTTCTAATTGTTCCTACATTTGCTTCTTTAGGGTTTGTTGCACCCATAATTTCCCTGTTTTTTAAAACAGCATTTTCACCTTGTAAAACCTGAACAATTACTGCACCTGCAGACATCATTTCCACTAACTCAGAAAAGAATGGTCTTTCCTTATGAACTTCGTAAAATTTTTCCGCCTGCTTTCTGGAAAGATGAATTCTTTTTTGAGCAACGATTTTAAGCCCTGCATCTTCAAATTTTGCATTGATTTTACCTGTTAAATTTCTGTGTGTTGCATCAGGTTTAATTATAGATAATGTTCTTTGTGTCATAATTTTATAATTTTTTTGCTTTTTCTAGTGCCTCCTCAATTGAGCCAACCATATAAAATGCCATTTCTGGAATTCCATCATGCTTTCCTTCGCAAATTTCTTCAAAACCTTTGATTGTATCAGCCAATGAAACCAATTTTCCTGGAGAGCCAGTGAAAACTTCGGCAACATGGAAAGGTTGAGACAGGAATCTTTGAATTTTTCTCGCTCTTGAAACGGTTAGCTTGTCTTCCTCCGAAAGTTCGTCCATGCCAAGAATTGCGATAATATCTTGAAGAGATTTGTATCCTTGAAGAATTTTTTGCACCTGTCTTGCAACTTTGTAATGCCTTTCGCCGACTATTTTCGGGTCAAGAATTGTTGAAGTTGAATCAAGTGGGTCAACTGCAGGGTAAATTCCAAGTTCCGCAATTTGCCTTGAAAGAACGGTGGTAGCATCAAGGTGAGCGAATGAAACTGCTGGTGCTGGGTCTGTTAAGTCGTCAGCTGGGACATAAATCGCTTGCACAGAAGTGATTGAACCATTTTGAGTTGATGTAATTCTTTCCTGCAATCCCCCCATATCAGTTGCAAGTGTAGGCTGGTAACCAACTGCCGAAGGAATACGGTCTAGAAGAGCGGAAATTTCGCTACCTGCTTGTGTAAAACGGAAAAGGTTATCAACGAAGAACAATACATCTTGATTTTCCTTATCTCTAAAATATTCCGCCATTGTAAGAGCTGAAAGTGCAACTCTTGCCCTTGCTCCTGGTGGCTCATTCATTTGTCCGTAGACAAGTGCAACTTTTGATTTTGCAGGGTGTTCAAGGTCAATCACATTTGAGTCAATCATTTCGTGATAAAGGTCATTCCCTTCACGAGTTCTTTCCCCAACTCCCGCAAAAACGGAAAACCCACCATATGCTTTTGCAATGTTGTTAATCAATTCCATAATAAGCACTGTTTTTCCAACTCCAGCACCACCAAAAAGACCAATTTTTCCACCTTTTAAGTAAGGGGCAAGCAAGTCAATAACCTTAATTCCTGTTTCAAGAATTTTCTGGTCAGTTGCCTGTTCAAAAAATTTAGGGGCATTGTTGTGAATTTCGGAAACTTCGCCTACCGTAAATGGTTTATCGTCAATTGCTTCACCAATTACATTGAAAATTCTTCCAAGTGTTTGCCTTCCAACAGGAACAGAAATTTGCCTGCCTGTATCAACAACTTCAATGCCTCTAAAAAGTTCATCGGTTGAATCCATCGCAATCGTTCTAACTGCACCTTCACCTAAGTGTTGGGCAACTTCCAAAACAAGCCTCTTGCCTCCGAGATTGCATTCAAGTGCATTTAAAATCGGCGGTAAGTGACCATTTTCAAAAACAACATCCACGACTGCGGAAACTATTTGTGTAATTTTACCTTTTTTCATATTATTAATTATTTAATTCCAATATATATTTTGATAGAATCGTTTTCAAAATTTTCATCTCCTCGGTAGACATCAAAATCTGCCAAGTATGCTCTTTCTTGCTTTAATTCTTGATTATTCCAAATGCTAAACCATTTTTCAAATACAACTTTTTGAAGAGGGCCTTTTTCTGTTTCAAAAATTTTGTATTTTCCTCCAACAAAATCAAAAGTGTGAGTTTCGGAAGGAAGATTGTCAAAAGATTCAACTTCAAAAGCGATAAAGCAATCGTATTTTCCTGTGATAGGGTCTTTCTTGTAATCATCAGTCATATTAATTGCCATATTGTAAAGATTTTGACTTTTCGCTTTAATTCCAAGCGACATTAATGTTCCAATTGCTTGCTTTAAAGGGGCAAATTGAGTTTCCATCAATTTTTTGTTGGTGCATTCAAATTTAATACCTGCAAGTTTCATTTTGGGCAATGTTGTAATTGTTTCTTTCATATTATTTTTTGATTTATTGTAGTAAATATAGCCGATGATTAAAGCTAAAGAAAACCCTAATAAAAGCATAATTGCAAGTTTTTTCATATTATTATTTAATTCCAATATATATATTCACTTTCCCATTTTCTGGGTTAGGTTTATTTTGATATGCTTCAAAGTCGGTTTTGAATACTCTTTTTTTCAAAAGTTCGTCGTCTTTCCAAATTTCTTGCCACTTTTCAAAAACGACATCAGAAAGCTTTCCTTCTTTTGTTTCAAAAATTTTATAATTTCCAGTTTGAATTGATTTAAACTGAATTTCTTTGTTTGTCAAGTCTATTTCACTTACATCAAAGCCGACATGCACTGAAAATTCCAAGTTTTGGTAGTCATTTTTGAAGTTGTTATCGTAATCTGAATAGATAATAAAAAGTGTCGCATCAGGCTTTAAATTAGGAATTCGCATAGCAAAAACACTTTGAAGTAATGAAGAAATTTCTGCTCCATTTGTTTCAATTAATTTTTTGTTTGTAGTTCTAACACTTTTCCCTGCAATAATAATTTCGGTCTCAATCTTCTTTACATCAACCTTTTCACGGCGGAAATAAAGAACTGCCAAGGCAACCAGTATGGTTAAAATTACTAAAGAGGTCAAATTTTTCATTTTGTTAAAAATACTTTTCCAAATTCAATCAATGCCTGTTTTAGCCTTTCTTCCGTTTTTGCGGAAATATCTTTTTCTGTTCTAATTCCGTCAATAACATCAACGAACGAACTTCTTATGAAAGCAAGAAGCTTTGTTTGATATTCAGCAATTTTGTCATTCGGAATTTCGGCTAAATAACCTTTAACACCAGCATAAAGCACGATGACTTGCTCTTCAACAAGAAGTGGGCTGAATTGGTCTTGTTTTAGAAGTTCAGTCAGCTTTCTTCCTCTTTGAAGTTGATTTTTCGTTGCCGCATCAAGGTCAGATTCAAATTGAGAGAAG
>CAZFPN010000030.1:7090-9504 GCA_964521015.1 uncultured Rickettsiales bacterium
AGGCCTCAAGCTCCCTAAATTGAGCCAAGTCTAGCTTTAAAGTTCCTGCTACTTTTTTAATTGCTTTAATCTGTGCAGCCGAACCAACACGAGAAACCGAAAGCCCGACATTCACCGCAGGGCGAATTCCTTTATAGAAAAGGTCTGTTTCGAGGAAAATTTGCCCATCTGTAATGGAAATTACATTTGTTGGAATATAACCTGAAACATCCCCCCCTAAAGTTTCAATAATTGGTAGTGCGGTCAACGAACCTGCCCCTTTATCATCGCTTAATTTCGCTGCCCTTTCAAGTAATTTTGAGTGAACATAGAATACATCTCCCGGATAAGCTTCCCTTCCTGGTGGTCTACGAAGTAGTAATGACATTTGCCTATAAGCATTCGCATGTTTTGAAAGGTCGTCATAGACGATTAATGCATGCATTCCGTTGTCCCGGTAATATTCCCCCATTGCCGCTCCTGAATAAGCTGAAAGGAATTGCATTGGTGCTGGGTCTGATGCTCCCGCTACAACGACGGTTGTGTAAGACATAGCCCCTGCCTCTTCAAGTTTTTTCACCAAAGAAGCAACACTTGATTGCTTTTGCCCTATCGCAACATAAATGCAGTAAAGTTTTTCATGTTCATTTTTTGCCCTTAAATTAGTTTCTTTTTGGTTAAGAATTGTGTCAATTGCAATTGCGGTTTTTCCTGTTTTTCTATCACCAATAATTAGTTCCCTTTGCCCTCTTCCGATTGGAATGAGACCGTCAATTGATTTAATTCCTGTTTGAAGTGGCTCATGAACTGACTTACGAGAAATAATTCCAGGAGCTTTAACTTCAATCGGTGAAGTTTGTTTGGCATTAATTGCACCCTTGCCATCAACTGGTTCGCCTAATGCATTCACAACTCTTCCAAGAAGTTCTTTTCCAACAGGAACGGAAACGACTTGTTTTGTTCTTGTGATTTTTTCGCCTTCTTTGACTGATTTATCTGAACCAAAAAGCACAATACCAACTGATTCTTGTGAAAGGTTAAGCACTTTCCCTGTAACTCCGTTTTCAAAGGAAACAAGTTCTCCAATGAAGGAATTTTCAAGACCATATGCTTTCACGATTCCGTCTTTTACACTAATCACAAAGCCAACTTCCTCCAAATTTGCTTGAAGGTCGGCATTTTTAATAGCATTAGCTATTAAAGAAGAAACATCAGGTAGCTGTTTTATCATATTTAAACTTTTTAATGGATTTTTTATATTTCGTTCTATTTTAAAATGCAAGTTTTTATTTTAGAAATTTTTGCTTTTTTTGAAAAATCAAGTAAATAAGCACCAAAATTCAGCTTAAAACCGCTGATTAATGTTTTATCTACTTCTTTTTCTATCAAAATTTCAGAATTAAACTGATTTTTCAATTCTTTCGCCATCATCTCTTCTTCTTGAGAATTCAAAGCCTCCGCAGTGGTGATTTTAACAAGCTTTGTATTGTTTTTTTCTAGAAAATGAAGTTTTAAAAAATGTGCGATGCCTTTCAAAAGTTTTGCCTTTTTTTGTTCAAAAATAATTTGCATAAATTTTTTAGTCTCTTCTAATAGGGGAAGATGTTTGATGATTTCAAATTTTAATTTTTTGTGTTCAAAACTTGAAATTGTTAGCACTTCAGAAACCATTCTTTCAAGCTTTTCTTTAGGTAAATTTAATGCCATAACTGCTTTAACAAAAGCGGAAACGGATTGAAAATTATAAACCTGCATCTTTGTAAAATTACTTATATTTTTAGTCATTTTAAAACATAAAAAAAAATTATTCAAGAGATTTTTAAAAAATATTTTTAATTCAAATTGTTTTACTTGATAAAAATTCACTCTTAATTCCTTTATTACCTCTAAAATTAACAATTTTTGACAAAATATAGTGTAATAAATCTTGACTATTTCGTTTTTTCACTTCACTAATTTGAATAAAAATTTTTGAAATTATGTTTAAGGCACTTGCATCAAAATTTAGTGATGTATTTTCATCTCTCACAAACAAAGTAATTACAGAAGAAGACTTAGAAAAAGCGGTAAAAGAAATAAGAATAGCCTTACTTGAAGCTGATGTTGCACTTGAATCGGTTAAATCTTTCACTTCTTCCCTTAAAGAAAAATTCATCGGTGAAGATGTAATTAAAAAAACCAACCCAGTACAGATGGTAATTAAACTTACTCAGGACGAAATCACTGACATTCTTGCAAGCAATCACGAAGGCTTAAAGCAAACATCTGAATGTCTTTTTATTATGATGGTTGGTCTTCAAGGGGCAGGAAAGACAACAACGGCAGGAAAATTGGCATTAATGCTTAAGTCTCAAAATAAAAAAGTTTTGCTTGCAAGCCTTGATGTCCGCCGTCCTTCTGCGCAACAACAACTTGAACTTTTAGCAAAGCGAACA
>CAZFPN010000031.1:0-5794 GCA_964521015.1 uncultured Rickettsiales bacterium
CTGGCACACCTTACTTCTTCAACTTTCATGTAAGGGATGTCGGCCATACTATGATTGTTGGACCAACTGGGGCAGGTAAAACCGTCTTAATGAATTTCCTTTGTGCGCAGGCTCAAAAATTCAAGCCAAAAATGTTCTTCTTTGATAAAGACCGAGGGGCAGAAATATTCATTCGTGCAATAGGGGGAAAGTATACAGCCATAGATGCCTCTAAAGAAACAGGCTTTAACCCTTTAAAACTGCCTGATACCTACGAAAATAGAGCCTTTTTGATGGAATGGTTTCAAGTGCTTTTAACGGCAAATAACGAAACCTTGACAGCACAGGATATCACCACCATAAACCAAGTGATTGAAGGAAATTACAGACTTCCACTTGAAGAACGAAGGCTTGCTAATGTCGCTGCCTTTTTTGGAATTGAAGGGCCAGGAACTTTAGCTGGAAGGCTTGCCCAGTGGCATGGTGACGGTTCTCGTGCAAAACTTTTTGATAACGAAGACGACTTAATAGACTTCCAAAGCTCGCGTGTTTTCGGTTTTGAAATGGCAGAAATTTTGAAAGACCAAGTCGCACTTCCGCCAGCACTTTTATACCTATTTCACAGGATAAACTCTTCACTTGATGGCACGAATACAATGGTAGTTCTTGATGAAGCATGGGCGTTGATAGATAACCCAATTTTCGCATCTCGTATAAAAAACTGGTTAAAGGTGATGCGTAAGCAGAATGCGATGGTGATTTTTGCAACACAATCAGTGGAAGATGCCTCAAAAAGTGCAATTTCCGATACTCTTGTTCAGCAGACAGCAACGCAAATTTTCCTGCCAAATTTAAAAGCCACAGAAACTTACAAAAAAGTATTCATGCTTTCCGACCGAGAATTTACAATCATCAAAAATACTGACCCTTCCTCGCGCTTTTTCATCTTAAAGCAAGATAATAATGCGGTTGTAACGAGGGTAAGTCTTGCTGGATTGACAGATGTAATAAATGTTCTTTCAGGAAGAATTGACACAGTTCTTTTGCTTGACAAAATTCGCGAAAGAGTAGGGGATGACCCATCAGATTGGCTTGAAACCTTCTTTACGGAAGCAAGAAAATTGTAATTTTCAACTTAAAATGTCAAGAAGTTTTATTTTTGGAAGTTAAAATAGCTAGCTCAAATAAAGAGTAAAGCAAAAATGCACAAAATATTTGACTTAAGACATCAGGTGGTGTTAAAATTGCCCCCAAGACAAAGCTCAAAACAAAAACCACTTTCCTTTGTTTTTTTAGAAAAGTTTTAGATAAAACCCCAGTGTTTATAAGTAAAATCAAGGCTATTGGAGTTTCTAAAATAAATGCAAAAGCGAAAAGCATCTTAGAAGAAAATAAAATAAATTTACTTGCATCAATGTAAAATTCAACCCCCAAAAATCCCATAGAAATCAAGAAATTAGCACAGAAGGGGAGGGCGAATTTTATGGTTGTAAAAATCGCAATAAAGTATAGAATAAAAGACGAAAAAAACAATCCAAATTTGATTTTAAAGGCAGATTTTAAATAAAGCAGAATTTCAAAAAGTAAAATCGGCAAAAATAAAACAACAGATAAATTAAAAGCAATTTCCATTCTTGTAGTAAATCCGCTTTCCACACTGGTAAAAACTAGTTTTGCATTCTCTTTCAAAGGTGGTAAGAATTCAAAGAAAACTCTTTCTGCTTGCCAAATTATAACGGCAAAAATCAATGCAAAAAAAATACAAAGACGAAGAGTTATTTTTTTGACATCCAAAATGTGGGAAACTATGCTTTTTTCGTTCATTTTATTTTACATTTTCCATTTTCCCATTTTTCATTATAAAGCCCATCTGAAACAAAAAAAACAGCAACATAAATGGCAGGACACCAAAAGTCTTAAAATTAACCCAGACTTCTTCCGTCTGAAATTTCCAAAAATAAAAGTTGAAAATTGCAATTAAAAAGAACATAACTGCAAACCTAAAGTTGAGCTTATTCCAATTATCTTCGGACATTTGAATTTTTCCTTGAAACATCAAAGAAATTATAGGCTTTTTCTTCACATAAAAAAACATCATCATCAGGGCAAAAAGCAAGTTTATTATCGTTAATTTTGCCTTTATAAATTCTGGGTTATCAAAAAAAACCGTCAAAGCCGAAAATATCAAAAATGCAATATTAGAATAAAGAGCGAATTTTTCCATTTTTATACGAAGAATAAATGAAAAAATCATTGCCAAAAACACACAAAATCCGCCAACTAAGGTTGCAAAAATGATAGGTTTAAAGGTGGGTGGGTTGAATTTATAGGCCACAAAAAACAGGACTATAGGGGCGAAATCCAGCAGGAATTTCATCGCATTTTTATTCATAAATCATCAAATTTTATACAAAAGTGAATGGAAAAAATTATTTGTCAAGTTTTTTTTAAAAATATCTTTACTTTTAATTTTTTTGCTTTTAAGATTGTAAAAATTAGTGTAAAAACGATGAAAAAAATAGCAATTTTAATTTCAGGAAGCGGGACAAACCTTCGCAATCTTGCCCAAAAATGCAAGGATGAATTGCAAGGAAAGTGCGAAATTGCCATCGTCGTTTCCAATAAAGAAGGGGTTAAGGGGCTTGAAATTGCAAGCGAATTTGGGCTTAAAACACAGGTTTTGACTGATTTTTCATCAAAAATTTCAATCGTTTCAAACAATTTAGCAAATTATAATGAGTTCGCGAAAGTTAAGCCAGAAGCCGAAAAGGCATTGCAGGAAATTAAAAAAATAATCGGAGTTAAAGGCTTTGAAATAACCCTTTTAGCCGTTTTAGAAAAATGTTTTGAAAAAATCACTGAACTTTCTGATTTCCCAGAAGAAGATTTAAAAGAACTCGTTTTTAGCGAATTTTTCTCGCAAATTCAAACAGAAGAAGAAATTGACAATCTTCTTTATAGCGTAATTGAAGAAATTAAAACCGTCGCAACTCTATTTGAATTGGTCGCTAAAAATCCATCTTTCATGAAGTTTTTAGCAAGGGAAAAATATGACGAAATTTTGCATAATTGCCTCGTGAAAGAGGGCATAGATTACATCTTCCTTGCTGGTTTTATGAGGATTTTAAGTCCAGCTTTTGTCAGCAAGTGGGAGGGTAAAATTTTCAACATTCACCCCTCTTTATTGCCTGCTTTTGGGGGTTCTAAAGCCGTTAAAGAGGCTCTTGCATATGGTGTGAAAATCACAGGTGTGACGGTTCACCTTGTTAATTCTGGTGTTGATAGCGGTCAAATAATCGCTCAAATGCCAGTTGAAATCAAGGAAAATGATACAGAAGAAACTCTGCACGAGCGAATAAAACAGGCCGAAAAATATCTTTACCCAAAAGTCTTAGAAGAACTAATAAGTAAGCCATGAAAACCTATATTACAACCCCAATTTATTATGTGAATGATGCCCCTCACATAGGCCATGTTTACACTTCAATAGTGGCAGATTTTTTTGCACGAAAAATGCAACAAAAAGGCGAAGTTTTCTTCTTAACAGGGACCGATGAACACGGACAAAAAATTGAAAAAAGTGCTAAAGCAAAAAATTTAGAACCTTTAGATTTTTGCAACGAAGTTTCTGCAAAATTTCGTAAATTAAGCGAAGATTTCAACCTTTGCAATAACGATTTTATAAGAACAACCGAAGAGCGCCACAAAAGGGGAGTAGCAAAATTTTGGCAAAAATTAGAGGAAAATGGCTGGATTTACAAGGGAAAATACGAAGGATGGTATGCAATTCGGGACGAAGCTTTTTACGCAGAAGAAGAGCTAGTGAACGGCAAGGCGCCAACAGGGGCGGAAGTTGAATGGCAAGCGGAAGAAAGCTATTTTTTTCGCCTTTCTGGTCTTGAGGAAGCTTTAAAAGCTGTCTACGATGGAATTGATGGCTTTGTGTTCCCTAATTCCCGCTTAAATGAGGTTAAAGCCTTTGTAAAATCAGGGCTTAACGACCTTTCAATTTCACGAACAAGCTTTAAATGGGGCATAAAAGTGCCAAAGGACGAAAACCATATAATCTATGTTTGGCTTGATGCCCTTACAAATTATGTCACTGCACTTGAAGGTGAACTTTACAGCAAATTTTGGCTTGGAGATGCTAAAAAATACCACTTTATTGGAAAAGATATTCTGCGCTTTCATGCCGTTTTTTGGCCAGCATTTTTAATAGCAGAAACCTTCAAATTCGGCGAAGTTGAGGTTGAAAAAGCCGTGAAATTACTTGAAAATATGAAAATTGTCTCGCATGGATGGTGGAAGAATGAAGGCGAAAAAATGAGTAAATCACTAGGAAATGCAATCAATCCTTACGATTTGAAGGAAAAATTTGGGCTTGATAAAGTCCGCTATTTTATGTTAAAAAGCCTGCCTTTTGGGGGTGATGGTGATTATAGCGAAAAGCAATTTATTGAAATCACGAATGCCGACCTTGCGAACAATCTTGGAAACCTCACTCAACGTGTTCTTTCCTTTATTTTTAACCATTGCAATGGCAAAATTCCGCCTTGTTCCAAAGAAATTACTTCAAATGAAAACGTGATAAAGGCTTTTGACGAAAAAGTTGTAAATTTCAATTTTAATGGTGCAATAGAGGAAATTCTACAATTAGGAAGGAAAAGCAATGAAATGGTTGATAAATTCGCCCCTTGGAATTTAAAAAAAGAGGGAAAAATTACCGAAATGCAAGATGTTTTGTTTGAACTTTCTTGCAATATATACACGATTTTTTCAATGCTTGCCCCTATAATGCCCGATTTAGCAAAGAAAGGAATGCAAATTTTTGGAAATAAGCCACCAAAAGCAGGAAATTCCATCACAAAACCAGAACCAATTTTTATAAGAATATGATTTTAGATATTGCGAAAAATGCCCTAAAAATGGAAATTGAAGGAGCAACCTCCATTGAATCTGTTTTAAATGGAAATTTTCAATTAATATGCGAAATTATTGCGAAATGCCAAGGGAAAGTTATTTTTTCAGGGGTTGGGAAAAGCGGTCATATTTGCAGGAAAATTTCTTCAACCATGTCTTCCATAGGTATTTCAAGCTTTTTTTTGCACCCAAGTGAGGCAAGTCACGGAGATTTAGGAATGATTTCTCAAAACGACATACTGATTTTGCTTTCAAATTCAGGTGAAACCAAAGAATTTTCTCATCTTATTTCATTTTTAGCAAACGAAAAAATCACCTCAATAGGAATTACACGAAGCGAGTTTTCAACCCTTGCGAATGGGGTTAATTACAAAATAATTCTGCCTGCTAAACCAGAAATTGTAAGTTACAATGCACCTACCACTTCAACCACACAAGCTTTAATAATTGGGGACTTACTTGCGATTTGTGCCTCTAAAATTAAGGGTTTTGGCGAAGTAGGTTATGCAAAAATTCACCCCGGAGGCAAACTCGGACTTTCCATGCAGAAAATTTCTTCAATTATGAGAAGAGAAATTAAAATAATAAGCGAAAATTATAATTTATTAGATGCTATGGAATTTATGTCCGCTGGGTTTTTGTGTCTTGAAAATGGCTTTGTTTTAACTGATGGAGACATAAGAAGAGCCATGATTAAGCATAATGGCAACCTGCAAAATGTCAAACTTGTTGATATTAGCACTAAAAATCCAGTGTTCTTACAAGAGAGCGATGCAGTTATCAAAGCAGTTGAAATTTTCAATGAAAAAAAGATAGGGACAATCTTAATTAGAAATAATGAAGGTAAGCCAGTTGGAATTATTGACAGAAAAGATATTGAATTTTAAAATGTCCG
>CAZFPN010000031.1:5804-9314 GCA_964521015.1 uncultured Rickettsiales bacterium
GAATTCCATTATTTCAAGCATTAATTCGCCTTCTTTTGAATTTTTAGAAATTAAACTTTTTGCTTTTTCGCAATATTCAAAGGCGATTTTTTGGCATTCTTCAAGTGCTTTTGTTTCATTTAAAATTGCTTTCACTTCGGCGAAATCTTCTGTTGTTTTTTCTATCTTTAAAAACAATTCTGTAAGCTTTTTTCTCGCACTTACTTTTTGTGATGCTAAAATGATTGGCAGGGTGATTTTGCTTTCGGCGAAGTCTCCCCCTTGGGTTTTACCTGTCTCTTTTGAGGTGTAATCTATTATGTCATCAATGATTTGGAAGGTCATGCCTATGTTTTTGCCAAATTCAAAGGCATCGGGAGAGGAATTTCCTTGAATTATGCTTGCAATTCCTGTGCTTGCTTCAAAAAGTGAGGCGGTTTTTTTGTACATTATTTCAAAGTAATTTTCAAGCGATGTTTCGTGGGTTATTTTGGCTTGCAATTGAAGTAACTCGCCAGATGCCAAAATGCCAGACACCCTTGCAATCGCTTTAATAACCTGTATATTTTCAGTTTCGGCGACGATTTTAAAGCTTTCTGCGAAGAGGTAGTCCCCTCCTAAAATCACCTGTTGGTTGCCAAGCAAGATATGGGCGGTTTGCTTTCCGTGCCTTTGTTTTCCTTCATCAATTACATCATCATGGAGAAGGCTTGCAAGGTGAATTAACTCAATTGCGATTGCTGATTTCAAGAACGATTCTTCATGCCTTCCCCCTAGCATTTTTGAAATTAAGATAAGAATGGTTGGTCTTATTCTTTTTCCGCCAAAGGCTATATTTTGAGCGATTTTATTGATGAAATTAGGACTTATTATACTTTCAATTTTTTCATCTATCTTCCTTAAGTAAGGTGATATATAAAAAGAAAGTCTAGGCAAAGGTAGCATTATTTTTGTGTAGCGGTTTTTAGGTCTAGCTCGTCAAAAAGACCTTTCATTGACTCATTTGTTTGTTTGATTTGATCCCTTGTGAAGCCTGCATTTTTCATTGCATCGGAATAGCTGGAAAGACTGCCCTGAAGGTAATTTTTCACGATGTTCGAGTTAATTACAACTCTTACATAAACAATTCCGTTTTTATCTTGGTAAATTTTGTCTCTTACTGCACCAGAAATTGGGACATTTTTAACGATTTCGGAAGTAATTGTAGAAAAAGAATTTTCAACCGCATTCATTTTGTCTATACTTGCTGATTGCATTGCATCTTTCGTAAGCCTTGAAATTTCTGTTTGTAAACTGGTTGCAATTTCCGCTCTTGCTTGAGATTCTGCTTGAATTATAAGAAAGCGCATTTGGTCATTTTCCGATGGCTTTTTGGAAATTCCAACCCCCGCAACAACACCATTTGAAAGCCCATCATATGGGTTTAAAACCCAAGCTGGCAAATCCATAGTATCAAGCTTGCCCCTGTTTTCAGAAACTTCAGCAGGCTTTTTTCCGCAAGATGTTAAAGCTAAAGAAGAAACAATTGCAACGGTGGAGGCAACAGTTAGGCAAACAATACACATAAATTCATACAATACAATAATATATATTCATAAATCATCAATTTTCAGTTGTCAAGATTTTTTTAAATAAAATTTTAAATGATTTTTGCAATAAAAGGCTTGAATAAAGTGTCAATATGTTTGCTGACTCACGTTTGTACAACATTGCTCTTTTGCGGAATTTTTAATACCTCTTGCACGACTTTTGCTATCACCTCCTTATTAACAGAATTGCCTAATTCTTTTGTAAGCAAATTTGTTAATGCATCGCCTACCATAGTATGATTTCCCTTACATTGATACCAAATTGGATTATTTTTATACCCCTCTCCATACTTTAATAAAATATAATTTAACTCTTCTTCTGAAATCTTCTCAACGAATTTATGCAATTATTGACTTGAAATTGGTTTTGGTTGATTGAACAAAATTTCCACAACACTAGAATTGCGACCGTAAATTTTATCAGTGTTATAGAAGAAGTTGTAGCATTTCAATTACTTGCTCTATTTTCAATTTGTGTTTGGTTTGTGTTATTGTTTTGCATACATGTAAAAGGTAATTTAATCAAATAATGGTCTTTTTTTTCACTAAGTCAAGAAATTTTTTGCAATTATTTGCAACAAAGGGCTTGACATAAAATTTTTATTGTTTAGTATGTTATAACATTATAAGAAAAAATGACAGTAGATTCTAATAAAAACAAAGGAAAGTTGACACTTCAAACGAAGGTTGATGTGAAGGGAAGGCTATCTTCAAGTAATGCTCCCAAAGGTTTTATCACTAGAAAAGGCGAGGAGGGATATTCAATTAAAGAAGAGACCAATGCAGGTCTTTCATATGCTGAAAAGCAGAAAAGAATTAAGGCTCTTGAAATGCAGGAAAAACAGGAAAAAAAGGTTGAAAGACCTTTTATGAAGCCTGCTACAAAACCTGTGGAAGAAGCAAAGTTAGAGGCAATTGCCGTTTCTCAACCATTAACTGAAGTTGTGCAGAAAGTTGCTGAAAAAGTTCCTTCCGTTACAAGTGAGGCTCTTACTTCCGTAAAAATCCAAGCAAAAGAGGCAAAAGAAGAAGTAAAAAAAGAATCCGAACCCGTAATCACATTTAAGCAAAGCGATAAGATAATTTCAATAGAAGAAATCGCAAAAGAAACAACCCAAGCAAAAGTTGATAAAAGGGACAAAAGCTTGATTGAAAAAATGATGAAGCACTATAAATACCTTGAATTTGACAGCGATGCTGAAATTGAAAAGCTACAAAAAGGTTTAGAATTAAGGCAGGCACTTGAAGATAAACGAAAAGGGACAGGCACAAATTATGGTCCAGAAGAAGATATTGTAGTCAATGTAGCAACGACTGATGCAGAAGATGAAGTCGTTAAAATTCGCCGTGAAGCTTATTTTTCAAGACACAATCGCAGGCCAAGAAAGAAAGAAATTTCCAATACTTTCGTGCAAAAAGAGGTTGAAATTTACGATAAAAACATCGTTATTGAAATCGCAAGGGGGCTTGCCATCAAAGTTGAAGACTTCCTGCGTAAGCTAAAAAGTTATGGGCTTTACCTCAAAGAAAACGATACAATAGACGGCGATACCGCTGAACTCGCAGTTGAAGAAATGGGGCACATCGCAAAACGAATGAAAAGACTAACCGCTGAAGACAAAATCCGAAAAGAACAAATCTTAGCAAACCTGAAATCCGTTCCACCTGTCGTTACAATTATGGGGCATGTAGACCACGGAAAAACAACCCTACTTGATGCACTTAGAAAAGCCAGTGTTGCAGAAGGGGAAGCAGGCGGAATAACACAACACATTGGGGCTTACCAGACAGTGCTTGAAAATGGCAAGAAAATTACATTTATTGATACCCCCGGTCACGAAGCCTTCACCGCAATCAGGGCCAGAGGGGCGAATGTTACGAATGTCATCGTTCTTGTTGTCGCAGCTGATGACGGAATTATGTCACAAACAATTGAAGCCAT
>CAZFPN010000032.1:0-9306 GCA_964521015.1 uncultured Rickettsiales bacterium
AGGCAAGGCAGGTGTGCCAGTTGAATTGGGCGTGAAGGTATGCATTTTGGAAGATCAACATCAGTTCATTTTGCATTATGAAGTGATGCAAAAACAAACCGATGATCAAGTTGCGGTATCGATGGTGCTTGATGCAAAAAGTGGTTCTGTCCTTGCTATGATTGGCGATTTTTACGATAGACCAAACGCATTCAACCGTGCAATTTATGCAAAAAGACAGCTTGGGTCTGCCGTTAAGCCCTTTGTCTACCTCACCGCGCTTGAAAATGGCTTCGCTCCCAATTCCATTTTAGTGGACGAAAACCTAAAACTTTCAGACGAATGGCAGCCAAGAAATGCTTCCAGAGACTTCCTCGGTTCCGTCACTTTAAGGGTTTCGCTTGAAAGGTCAAGGAATGTGCCAACCGTGAGAATAGCCGAAATTTTGGGTGTCGCAAAAATCATAAAAAGACTCAAAGAGATAGGTCTTAATGCCGACGAAATGCAAAACGACCTCACAACCGCACTTGGCTCTCTTAGCGTCACCGTTGAAAGAGTCGCAAAATCAGCCTCAATCTTTGTGAATGGGGGGCGAAAATTGGAAACTGCCTACATTGAAAAAATCCAAAATGCAGAAGGCAAAACCATCTTTTCCAAAGCTGGCGATTGTGTCGGAGCTTGTGCAAACGAAAATTCCATACCAATTTTTAGATACGAAAAAGGCGAAAAAATCGCAGGGGAAGAATCCACTTTTCAAATCCTTTCCATGCTTGAAGGGGCGGTTCAAAGGGGGACTTCAAGCCGTTTAAAAGAGCTTTCGCCCTTTGGAATTGGCGGAAAAACAGGGACAACAAGCGATTATAAAGATGCGTGGTCTTTGGTTTTAACAAACGACTTAATCATCGTGCTTTATATCGGGAATGATAAGCCAAAAACCCTAGGGGAAGGGCAGTATGGAGCCGTTCTTGCTGTGCCAATCGTGAAGGAGGCTCTCAAGAAAATTTTTCCCGAATACCCACCTTCGCCTTTCTTGCCACCAGATTCGCTCATTCCGATTGAAATTGACTATCAAACAGGGGATTTGCCAGCTGAAAAATCAACTCGCAAAATAGTTGAATATTTCAAAGATACCGATAAAAAGCCAAAAGCCGTCAGGGGAGCTTCCTCTGTTTCAGGTCAAGTTAGCGAAGAAGAAGATGTTTTAGGAGGGGTTTATTAATAAGTTATGTTGATTGTGCAAAAATTTGGAGGGACTTCAGTAGGAAGCCTTGAAAGAATAAAAGCATCTTGCGAAATCGTTAAAAGCGAGCTTGCAAAAGGGAATTTCGCCGTTGTTATCGTTTCCGCTATGGCAGGCAAGACAGATAGCCTAACCGAACTTTATGCCAAAATATGCGATGGGAAAGCCGAAAATCAAGCAATGGTTGCAGAAAAGGATGTAATTCTTGCATCAGGCGAGCAAGTTTCCGCTGGGCTTTTTTCCGCTTATCTCAATGCAATTGGGGTGAAGGCGCGGTCTTTTAACGGGCTTCAGGCGGGCATTTTTACGGATGCAAAGTTCACAAATGCGAAAATAGAAGAAGTCGCCTTGACAGAAGTTTTAAGTGCATTAAACCAAGGCATAACCCCCATAATCACAGGCTTTCAGGGTTATTCCCTTGCCGAAAACAGGCAGACAACACTTGGAAGAGGGGGCTCCGATACTTCCGCAATCGCCATCGCAAGTGCTTTAAATGCCGATATTTGCGAAATTTACAAAGATGTAGAAGGCGTTTTAACAGGCGACCCAAAAATCACCCATAACGTTCGCAAAATTGAAAGGCTAAACTATCATTCAATGCTTGAAATTGCCTCAAGCGGGGCGAAGGTTTTAGAGCTACGTTCCGTGAATTTCGGTGCGAAATATGCAATTCCAATTCACGTGCGTTCCAGCTTTGAAGGCAAGACAGGGACATTCATTTTAGGCACGAAAGTCAGCGAAAACGCAAAAATTGAAGCCATTTCAGTCTTCCAGAAAGATTTCCTCTGCAAAATCGCCATCACAAAAGAACTTTCCGCCCACATAAACGAACTAAACGAAGAACTCATCGCCTATAAAATCGCCACCATTGACGAAAAATTCATCACCGCTCTCTTGCCAGAAAGCGAGGTTGGAAAGCTAAAATTCGCATCGCAAGAAAAGGTCAGCCAAATTTCAATCAGCGGTTTTTTTCTCAAAAGCGATAATGTTCTTGAAAGGGCAATCAAAACCCTAGAAAACCTTGATTTTAAGCCACTTTTCACCACAATTTCAGAGACAAAAATAACATTCTTCCTAAAAGAGCAAGAAATAACAGAAATCGTAAATCAGTTGCACACAACATTTTTAATATGATGGATTTCCCGCTTGCCATCAACGAAAATCACATCAAATTGCCAGTCGCCTTCCACTTCAAATTTTTTCGCCGTGTTGTAAATTCGCACAAGTTTCGCATCATCCACAATGCCTTCAAAATCGTGAATTTCCGCCCTATATTTGACCTCAATAAAAATCGTCTTACCTTCTTTTTTCGCAATTATATCAACCTCGCCACCCTGTTTTTTGAAACGAGAGGAAAGCAGTTCGTAGCCCTCATTTTCCAAAAAGCCCGCCACAAGCTTTTCCGCAAAATTTCCTAAAAAGACACCTTTTTTCCGCATTTTTCTTCAACAAGTTGAAGGATTTTCGCAAGTTTTGTCCTGTGAAGTTCCATATAAGAGCCAAGAGGAAGCCCAGAAAGCGAAACATTTGCATACCTCACCCTTATCAATTTATTCACTCTTAAATTGAAAAATTCCATTAATTTACGAACTTCTCTATTTTTGCCAGTGTCAAGAATGACGGTCAACCATGTATTTTTTGAATCGTCCGTTTTTCTTTTTTTGATGAAAACCGCCTTCGCCTTATAATGCAGGCCGTCAATCGTTACTCCTTTTTGCATCCTGTTGATTTTTTCTTCAGTTATAAGCCCAAAAACACGCACTTCATATTCCCGCTCAAAGCCGTTTTCAGGGTCTTCAAATTCGTGGGCGAGCCTTCCGCTGTTTGTCAAAAGAAGCAAGCCTTCCGTGTTCATATCAAGCCTGCCAACATACATAAAGCTGGAAAGTTGTTTGGGAAGAATATCAAAAATCGTCTTCCTGCCAGATTCATCCTTTTTGGTGACGATAAACCCCTTCGGCTTGTTAAAGGCAATAAGCTTGATTTGGCTTGGCTCCCTCATCAACCCCTCGCCCTTAATTTCAATTTTGTCTTCACTTGAAACAAACATCGTGGCACTGGTCGTGCATTTCCCGTTCACAAAAACCTTGCCCGAATTAATTAATTTTTCCGCCTCGTTCCTTGAAAATTTTGAAATCAAAGAAACCTGCTTGGAAAGCCTTCTCTGTTCACTCATCTTCTTTTTCGTCCTTAATTATTGGCTGTTCTACCTCTTTAATTTCAAGAAGTTCGGTTTGTTGCACCAAAGTTCCTTGGAATTTCGCCTTTTCTTCAATTGAAATAATGCCATATGTGAGCTTTCCTTCAACGGAAGCCGTGGAAGTTATGTGAATGATGGAAGACTGGATTTCGCCATTAAAAGTGCCAGCAATTTTCACATACTTCGCATTAATCACACCCTCAGCAAAACCGCCTTCTCTAATGCTTAAAACATCAGCTTTTATTGAACCCTTTACCTTGCCAAAAATTTCAATTATATTGTCGGAAGAGATATCTCCCTTTACATACATTTCAGCATTGATTATTGAAGGTATTGTCGTTTTCTTGTTAGCATTTTTAATAACCTCGTTGCTATCTTTTATTTCGTTTTTATTTGCGAGTTTAAACATATTATTTCTTGATTAATTCATTGATTTGTAAGAATTTAATTGGGTTAATGCTTTTGCCTTTATACCTGATTTCGTAATGCAAATGTTCCCCACTTGAACGCCCAGTGGAGCCTTGTGCGCCAATAATATCGTTTCTTTTGACGAGCTGTCCGTTCTTTGTTTTAAGTGAAGAAAGATGAGCGTATATAGTCATAATATCTTCCCCGTGGTCAATAATAATAACGTTTCCAAAGGAATTAGACCAGCCAGCAAACCTGACTTTTCCGTCCGCCGTTGCATGAATTGGGGAATGATGTAAGCCTTTAAAATCAACCCCGTGGTGAAAAATTCGCCCTTGCAAAATTGGGTGCAATCTAACGCCGTAACCGCTTGTGATTCTAACCCCTTTCATCGGTGTTGTAGTTGGAAGTTTATCAATTAAGTCTTGCAAAATTTTTACATACTCAAGCTTGAATTTCGCTTCAGAAAGTTTGTCCGATGCAATTTCTTTCGCAGAAAAATTAATGTTTCTTGTAATTAAGTTATTTTCTTTAAATGACTGATAGTTTAAAATGCCTTTTTTCTTCATAATTTCCCCAACTTCGGCATTATAAAGAACATTTGTGATTTTGGAAATTTTGCTTTCAATTGTCTTATCAAGGGCGAAAATCGTGCTTTTAATGTGATGTTGGGCGACTTCAAATTCTTCTTCAGTCTGCACGACGGGAGGTATGAGCTTTGAACCTTCCCTGCCACCCTTCTTTTTTTCAGGTGTAATTCCAATGTTTGCAAGGCTTTCAGTGATGTTTTCAATTTCCTCAATAATGAATTTTAAGTGATTAGAAAGGTTTTTATTGATTGTTTCGCCCAAAAAAAGCTTGTGTTCCTTTTCCTGAATGCTGTTTTGAGCTTTAATATAAATTGTTATGTGATATGTCAAAAAAGAAGATAAAACAACCGCTGAAATCAGCAAAAAAGCTTGGAAAAAAAAGTTTATCCTAAGTGATATAACCCTCCCTTCGGAAAGTAAAATCACCGTCTTGCTGGCATCCCGCTTTTTCCTTGTTGTTAGAGCTTTTTTCAAAAAATTTATCATCAAAAATACATAATTTAATTAGAAATTGTATGCAAAAATAATATTTGTCAAGATTTTTTTTAAAAAACACTTGATTTTTATTTTAAACTTGTTTATGAATTTTTGTAAGCAGTAAATTTATTGGCAAAAAATTAAGCATTTATGGCAAATTTAAAAGAAACCAGAAGCAGGATTAAGAGCATAAAATCCACACAAAAAATCACGAAGGCAATGAAAATGGTTGCCACCGCCAAGCTGAAAAAAATTAGAGATGCACTTTCCGCATTGAAAGAATATACAGACGAAATCGAAACCCTGATTTCACAGACAATTTCCCGCTTAACAGACGAAGAAATGAAAGAATTTGGAAACCACCCACTCATAAGGCACATTAAAAGCCATCAAAGAAATTTAATCATCCTAAACACCTCAAACAAAGGGCTTTGCGGGGGAATAAATAACTATAATCTCAAAGCTTTGAAGACGAAAGTTGAATTCTTGAAATCACGTGGGAACGAAATTTTTATTTTTGCAATCGGGAAAAAAGGCTTTGATTACTGCCAAAACCATTACCCTGAAATGCTTTGCAACAAAAATCCCGTGATTTTAGAAGAAAAATCTGGCTTTAATTTAGACACAGTGAAAAGCGAAATTTACAACATAATCGCCGAAAAAGGAATTTCCTCTTCTATGATTATCTTCACAAAATTCGTGAACACAACAACACAAAAAACTCAAGAGGCAATGTTAAGCCCAATTTTACCTTCGCGTGGGCATGAACAAAAGGAAGATTACCACTTTGATAGCAAAATCAGTGCCATTTTAACAAGGCTTATGCCCGAATTTATGCTTTGCAAAATCCTCCTTTCCGTTTTTGAAAATGCAACAAGCGAGCAAAGTGCAAGGATGATAGCAATGGAAAATGCCACAAACAATGCTTCGAAAGCCATCAAAAATCTAACACTGATTTATAACAGAATTAGGCAAGCAAACATTACCCGTGAAATTAGCGAAATTGTCGCAGGGGTTGAAAGCTTAAAACAAGTTTAATTTGACCTGTGGCACTTTTTGTCGTTTCCACTCCGATTGGCAATTTGAAAGATGTGACGAAAAATGCTCTTGAAATTTTGGCTAAAGCAAGCCTTATTTTGTGCGAAAACACGATTAATACTCACAAGATGCTTTCCCTTTATGGAATTTTTCACAAGAAAACCGCCAATTTTACAGACCACACAAAAGAAGACGAAATCTTAAAACACCTTGAATTTGCAAGAACAAACGATGTCGCTCTTGTGTGCGATGCTGGCACCCCCTGCATTTGCGACCCCGGCTATAAAATCATCAAACTAGCGCACGAAAACGGCATTAAAATCCACCCAATTGTTGGGGCTTCAAGCCTTATTTCTTCCCTTTCTGTGTGCGGGTTGCCACTTAATAAGTTTGCATTTTTAAGTTTTTACGAAAAAGAAAAACTGGAATTGGCTCAAAAACTGCTTAAAAACAGCCTTACTATCGCATTTTTCTTGCCAGCAAGGGACATCCTAAAAACCCTGCCAGAACTTGCATCACTTAAAACCGAAAAAATCTGCATCGCAAGGGAACTTACCAAACTTCACGAAGACATCAAACTTGGCACTTTTGCAGAATTAACCGCCCACTATTCGCAACAAGAAAGACTCAAGGGCGAAGCGGTGATAATTCTTGCCCCATTGACTTCCCAATCGCCTCAACAAGAAGAAATTAGCCTGATTATACAAAGAATTTTCGCAAAAAAGCCCTTCTTGAAAGCGCTTAAAATCAAGGAATGTGCCGAAGTTTTAAGGGAATATGAAGAAGACCTTCAATGCTTTTCAAGGAAGGAAATTTACAACACTCTTTTAAAGCATTCTTAAAAAATTGGCAGACCGAAATTTTCAAGGTCCTCGTTCAGTTTATCAATCTTTTTAGGCTTTTTCTCAATTGAAACAGGGCATGTTTTTTCTTTACTAATTACATCATCTTCGCTAATCACATAAATTTCGCATTTTTTTGGACTTAAATTATCAACTGCGATAGGGGGTTCTTGCATGATTTCATCAAGGCTATTAAATGCTTGATTTTCAATGCCTTTTTTCACACGAGTAGCAGTATTTTGATTTAAAATTACAGCAGGAAACATATTAATATAAAAATAATTCCCAAAGAATAAAACAAAAATTTTATTTTGCAACTAATTTTTTAAAATATTTTTTCTACGAACATATCATGCAAAATTTTTCTACCAATTTTTAGGCAAAAAGTTATGCAAAAACCTCACCTCATGCAAAATGCTTTTAAAATTGATTTTTTTGCTTTTGGCAAAAGGGGATTTTTTTCGTCTTTTTTGGAACAAGATGCCTCACCACTTGAAAAGCAAACATCGGAGCTAATGCTTGAAATTGAGGAAGACAGATTTTTCATTTCTTGTTTTTCCACCCCATTTTTATTTGAATTTAAAGACTTTTCGGTTTGTTTTTTGTATTCAATTCCAACCAAATATGCACGCATCGCAGGAAACATATTAATATAAAAGTAATTCCCAAAGAATAAAACAAAAATTTTATTTTGCAACTAATTTTTTAAAATATTTTTTAAAATTTTGCTTGACTATTGAAAATTCATCATTTACACATAAAGGAATAATAAAAATTAGGGGTATAGCTCAATTGGTAGAGCGCCGGTCTCCAAAACCGAAGGTTACGGGTTCGATTCCTGTTGCCCCTGCCATTTTTTAAATTTATGAAACTTGCAACACAACTTTTGAATTATTTTGGCGATGTCAAAAAAGAATTTAAACACATTCGCTTTCTTTCCAAAAAGGAAGTTTATCAAATTTCGCTTACAGTCTTAATCGCTGTTGTGCTTTTTAGTATCGTATTTTCACTTTTTGACTTAATCATCAACTTTTTTATAAGGCTTGTGATTGGAATATAATTATCAATATCCATAAAATGCCAGTAAAATTAACCATTTCTACTTTTAGTTGAAATTTTCAATTTTTTTATTGCAATGCTTAAAAAAATATTGTATTCTTAATTATTAACTAATTTGCTTTATGCAATTAACAAGAATATAATTTGATTATGCAATACTGGTATAAAAAAAACAAAATGCAACTTTTAAGGGGCTTTTGTGCGGTGATAGAAGAAGGTAGCATTTTAAAGGCTTCCCACAAGCTTAATGTTTCGCAGTCTTCTATTAGCATGCAAATAACTTCGCTTGAAAAAGATGTTGGGCTTGAACTCTTCCTGCGAGAAAACCAAAAACTCACCCCAACTAAAGAGGCAATCAAATTTTACAAAATGTCAAGAAAGTTCGTGGACGACTTAGATTTTATGTTTTCCAACGCTAAACAAGTGCTTAAAACAAACCCTGAAAACAAGGTTAGAATAGCGGGACATTCATATTCCCTTTCGCACATTCTACCCCCCTTTTTTGAAAAGATGGTGGCAAAGCATAAAGACCTTGAATTTGAGCTTTTCAACACGAATTTGGAAGAAAGTCTCAGCCTTCTTTCCCACGAAGATGTTGATTTTGCGATTTTCCCTTTCAACAAATTTTCTCTGCCAAAAGGAATTTCTGTTTTACCTTTCTATAAATGCAAATTTGCTATTGGAATGCACAAAAATCACCCACTTGCTGACCTGCCTGCTGAAAAAATTACATGGGATGTTTTGGCAAAGCACGACTTCATAACTCTTGGCAAAAGCAGCCTTGTCCACGGGTTTAAGCCAGAAATTACAAGCTATGCCATTAAAAGCAGGTTTTTTCTGCACGATGGCAACTGGGATATTTGCGCGGGGGTGGTAAAGCAAGGGCTTTCAATCAGTGGCGCCGATGTTGGCTATGGCAAGTGGCACCAAGATTTAGTCATTAAAGAATGCCCCCACTTAATGCCCGAATATGAATTTAACTTGATTGTAAAAAATGATTTTGAAATCAACAATTTTGCACTTGAAATGCTGGAAATGTTAAGGAATTACAAACAATAAAGCCAGCCCTAAAGAACAAAGCCAGCCCTTGAAAATTGCAAGCAAAAAATGGTGCCACAGACAGGATTTGAACCTGCGACCTACTGGTTACGAATCAGTTGCTCTACCGGGCTAAAGCTACTGTGGCATTTCCCTTATTGTAAAGCGACTTTTTTCATTTTGCAAGACTTTTTTTAAAAAAAAACAAAAAAATGCTAGACTTTTTTTAATTTTTATATTAGAATGTGATTAATAATAGTAGTTAAATTGTATGCAGGAAATTAACACAACATATAAAAGCCAACAAAACACTAAAATAAGTGATTTCTCAGATAAATTTATTAAAACAACGCAGGAAAACAGATTCACATGCAAAAGAATTTATGAAACAAAGTACGATGGAGTGCAACAATTATTTACAACACATTTTGACAG
>CAZFPN010000033.1:0-7840 GCA_964521015.1 uncultured Rickettsiales bacterium
TCCAAACTTGCAGGGCTAAAAGAAATTCCCTGCATTGTGAAAGATTTATCGGATGAGCAAGTCTTCATTCTTTCAATAGTTGAAAACATTCAAAGGGAAGACCTAAACCCTTTAGAAGAAGCGGAAAGTTATCATAAATTAATTAAAGAATTTGGCTATAAACAAGAAGAAGTAGCAGAATTGATGGGTAAAAGCAGAAGTCATATCGCAAATTTAATAAGGCTTATTAAATTACCAGAAAGCCTGAAAGCTTTGGTTTTAGAAGGAAAATTGACAGGAAGTCATGTTCGCCCTTTGCTTGCACTAAAAACGGAAGAGCAGATGATTGATGTTGCGAACATTGTCATTGAAAACAATTACACTGTGCGAAAAGTTGAAGAGTTAGTCAATCAAATTTTGAAAGATGATGAAGAGCCACAATTTAAAAGCATTACGGAAGATGATGCAACGAGGCTTGAAGAAAGACTGATTAAAATCAAAAAAGAAATTTCCGTTAAGCAGGAAATTAGCCATTTAATTGAAGGAATTATTGCATCTTTCAGTAACAAATTCCAAAAGGCAGAAATAAAAATTAAGCCCTCAAAAAAGGGTGGTATGATTTCAATCAAATATAAAAACGAAGAAGAATTAGCAAAAATTATGAAAAACATTGTTGATGTGCAACACAAACATCAAAATAATGTAATTTCCATCCCTGGAAAGGAAGATTTCGCAACTATTGAAATTGTCTAATTACATTTCTTCACATCCAATTCCGTTGACTTTAAAGTGATAAATCATATTTTTTGGAATTTCGTAAGATTGAAGCATTATTTTTGCAGAATTTTGCTTTATATAAAGCCTCGTCTTGCCCTTTTTAAAGGTGTGAATTTGTGCCTTCAAATCGTCCAAAAATTCTTTTTTCGCATTTGTCACATCCAGCAATAAGGTTTTTGCATTAATAATGCTAACGTTTACAGCACCAACATTGCTGACAGGTTTATTAATTTGTGGCAATTTGTTTTGCGAAATTGGAACGGCTTTAGAAATTACATCTTCCAGCTTTAGAATATCGTTGATGATAATTCTAAGTGAACCAGTATCACCCTGCTTACTAACAGAAACTTTGATGGCAAGCAATTTTCCAACGATTAAATTTTCCCTGTGCTTGGTGATTAATTCGTCTTTGAAAATGGAAGCCTCAAAAATGCCTGAAACTTCGCTAAAATGGACAAAAGCAAAGCGCCCTCTTGCCCCACTTCTTTGCTTAACAAGACTGATGACACCTGCCATTAAGAATTTTTTTTCTTTTTCGTTTTCAAGCTGTTCTTCTAAATTCCTAAAGCTCGTAAAGCCCGCTCCTTCAAGCCTTTCCGCAAATTCGCTTAATGGGTGGTAGGAAAGGTAAAAACCGACTGCCTCAAATTCGTTTTCTAGCTTTTCGTGAAAGGAAAATTCTCCGTTGACAGCCTTAAGTTTTGGAAGCGATTCTGATTCTTCCCCAAAAAGGCTCATTTCCGATGATTCTTTAGCAGGAGAAGAAGCGAAATTCACAAGCAATTCCACATTTTGAATAATTTGCTTTCTGTTTACGTTAAAGCAATCAAAAGCACCTGATTTTGTTAAAGATTCAATCTGTTTTTTATTCGCATTTTTATTGCCAACTCTTTTGCAAAAATCAAAAATATCTTTAAATAAACCACCTTCATTTCTAATTTTTATAACTTCTTCCATGGACCCAGCACCAACAGATTTCAGAGCCCCAAGACCATAAAAAATTTCTTTTCCATCTGTTGAAAAGTAAGCAGTTGAAGTGTTGACACAAGGAAGGTTGACCTTAATTCCCATCTGCTTTGCATCGCTCACAAAAAGGTTGATATCATCTGTATCGGCAATTGACATATTCAAGTTTGCGACAAAAAATTGCAAAGGAAAATGTGCCTTCAAAAATGCGGTTTGATAGGAAATAATCGTATAAGCGGCTGCGTGAGATTTGTTAAATCCGTATCCTGCGAATTTATCAACCAAGTCAAAAATTTCCGATGCCTTACTTTCAAGAACTCCTCTTGAAACCGCCCCTTCAATGAAAATTTTCCTTTGAGCTTCCATTTCTTCCTTGATTTTTTTCCCCATCGCTCTTCTAAGTAAATCAGCTTGCCCAAGGGTGTATCCCGCTAAAACCTGTGCGATTTTTATCACCTGTTCTTGATAGATAATTATTCCATATGTTTCCGCAAGCAATTCCTTCAGGCTTTCGTGAGGGTATGTAATGCTTTCAAGCCCCAATTTCCTGCTGATAAACGAAGGTATGTTTTCCATCGGACCCGGCCTGTTTAGAGATGTGAGGGCGATTATATCTTCAATTTTATCTATCTTCATTTTTTTCATGGAATCCCTACATATCAAGCTCTCTAACTGAAATATGCCAAGAGTAAAACCACTTTGAAGAAGGTTGAATGTTTTTTCGTCATTTAAAGGAATAGCACTGATATTGATGATTTTTCCAAGTTGATTTTGAACCATTTTGCAAGTGTTTGCGATTATTGTAAGCGTTTTTAAGCCAAGAAAATCAAATTTTACAAGCCCAGCCTGTTCTGCCGCTTTCATATGATAGCCCACAACTGGAAGTTCGCCTTGGTTTGCTCTAAAAAGCGGGACTACATCAAGCAAAGGTCTATCAGCGATAATAATTCCCGCCGCATGTGCCGATGAATGCCTTATTAAGCCTTCCAACTTAAGCCCTAATTCAAGCAATTTTGCAATTGTATCGTCTGTATCTTTCTGTGTTTGAAGTTCAGGGTCAAGGCTTATCGCTTTTTCAAGACTAACAGGCTCAACAGGGTTAAACGGAATTAGTTTGCATATTTTGTCAACAACCAAGTAAGGAATTTGAAGAACTCTTCCAACATCTTTTAAAACAGCACGAGCCTGCAATCTTCCAAAAGTGATGATACCTGCAACATTTTCCTGTCCATATTTTTGCTTGACATAATCAATGACTTTTTCCCTGCCTTCCTGACAAAAATCAACATCAAAATCTGGCATAGAAACTCTATCTGGGTTTAAAAATCTTTCAAATAGAAGACCGTAATATAAAGGGTCTACATCGGTGATTTTAAGGCAAAAAGCCACCAAAGAACCTGCTCCACTTCCGCGCCCCGGACCTACCGGAATTTCGTTTTTTTTGCTCCATACTATGAAGTCCGAAACTATAAGGAAATAACCGCAAAAACCCATTTTGGAAATTACATCAATTTCGTATTCAAGGCGTTTTTCGTAATCTTCTTTTGAAAATCTGCCTGTCAAAATTCCAAAGACTTCACTGTTTGCAATTCTTTCAAGCAATCCTTCTTTTGATTTTCTTTCCATTTCAAGCCTTTCATCGCTTGTAAAAGAAGGTAAAAGCGGTTTGGAAGAATTTAAAACAAAGGAAATTTTATAAGGCAACATTTCCGCTACTTCCAAAGCTTCTGGTAAATCTTGAAAGAGAGTGCCAATTTCCTCAGGCGATTTAAAATAATTATTTCTAGAGACACTTTCCCTTTGTTCTTCAAGCAAAAACTTCCCTGTCCCGATGCAAGTTAGGACATCCTGCGGTTCAAACATTTCTGCATTTTGAAAGTATGCATCGTTTGAATAAATAATTGGGACATCAAGCTCTAAAGCAAGGTTTAAAAGGCTTTTTTCTTGGTCTATTTCTTCCTTTTCATTTGAAAGACGTGAAATTTCAATATAAAAATTTTCTTTTGAAAATATAGAATAAAGCTGGTCTAGAAGGTTTTTTTCAGTGATTTTTGAAAGAATGATGACATCTTTGCTAAACTGCTTAATTCGTTCAAGCGAAACTTTTTCAAATGTTAAGTGCAAAAGGTTTGAAAAGCCTTCTTGTGTTTTTGCAATTAGGGTGATTTTCCTTTCAATTCCTTCAAATTCAAAAGAAACACACACACCGATGATTGGAAAAATTTTGTTTTTCACTGCCTCAAGGGAAAAATCTAAAGCACCAAAAAGGTTGCCATCATCCGCAAGTAAAACAGCGGAATAGCCTAATTTCTTTGCGATTTTAATACCCTCTTTCACTGTGATTGTGCTTTTTGAAATTGAATATTCGGTTTTAAGTTTAACAAAAACACTCATTGACTTTCTTTAAAATGTTTTTCCAGCTCTTCAAGAATATCTTTGTTTTTTAACTCATTTTCGCCTTCAACCATAATTCTTATTAAGTTTTCAGTCCCTGATTTTCTAACAAGAATTCTGCCATCTTTCCCCATTTTGTTTTCAAGTTTTGTAAGCAATTCAAGGTATTTTTCGTCGTTTAAATTAATTTTGTGATTTCTATCAAAATGCACATTTACAAGCTTTTGAGGGACTTTTTGAAACAAATTCAAGATGCTACTTGTTTTTAGCTCATTTTTAACAAGAAAAGCGATGATTTGCAAGGCAGAAAGAATTCCATCCCCAGTTTTTGAGTAAGTACTTAAGACTATATGTCCCGATTGTTCCCCCCCAAGAATAGAGCCAACTTCCTGCATTTTTGCAATTACATTTCTATCACCGACAGGAGTTCTAAAAACTTCCAAACCTAAACCTTCCAAAAATCTTTCTGCACCGAGGTTGGACATAACAGTTAAAACGACTTTATTTCTTTTTAGCCTGTTTTCTTCAAGCATAAATTTTGCAATAGTGCAGATGATAAGGTCGCCATCTATTATTTTGCCTTTTTCATCGCAGATTATAAGCCTGTCTCCGTCTCCATCCAAAGAAATGCCAATATCGTAGCCTAATTCCCTTACTTTTTCCGAAATAATATTTGGGTGAGTTGAGCCACAATCTTGATTGATGTTTTCGCCATTTGGGTTGCTGTTTAACACACAGACTTCAGCCCCAAGTTCAATGAAGATTTCTGGTGCGATTTTATAGCAAGACCCATTTGCAACATCAAGAACAATTTTCAAGTTTTGAAAACCAATTTCTTTTGAAACGGAAGATTTAATATATTCAACATACCTTCCAATTACATCATCAAGCCTTCTAGCCTTGCCTACATTTCTTGCATCTATATAAAATTTTTCAAACGGAAGCTGTAAAAGGCGCTCAATTTCGTGCTGTTCTTCGTCTGAAATTTTAATGCCGTTTCTATCAAAAATTTTAATTCCATTATCTTCAAATAAATTGTGAGAAGCGGAAATCATAATGCCATAATCTGCTCTAAGTGAAGTTGTAAGCATGCTGACCGCTGGGGTCGGGACTGGCCCTGTTAAAATTACATCAATTCCTGATGCGATTAACCCTGCTGTCATTGCCGATTCAAACATATAGCAAGATTTTCTGGTATCTTTGCCAATCACAACCCTCCCAAGAGTTTTTTCTTTCAAATTAAGGCTTTTGTTCCCGATTATTGAAGCAATTTTCATTGCAATTTCTGGTGCCATTGGGTATTCATTAACCCTTCCTCTAACTCCGTCTGTTCCAAAAATAGACATTCTAAAAATAATAAGATAAAAAAGTATGTAAAAATGTTTTAAAATAATCAACAAAAATTTCAAAAAAATCTTGACAAAATTTAAAATAGATTTAGCAAATTGGAAACGAATTTTATTTTTATGACAATAATCGCAATTCCTAAAGAGATAAAAGATAAAGAATCAAGAGTAGGAGGGACAACCTCCACAGTAAAAGAACTTACAAAGCTAGGTCACACTGTTTATATTGAAAAAAGTGCTGGTGAAGGAATTGGAATTTCTGATGCAGAATATGAAAAAGCTGGTGCCAAAATTGCATCAAATGCTGAAGAAATTTATGCCAAAGGGGAAATTATTTTAAAAGTGAAAGAACCTCAAGCAAGCGAAATTAAAATGCTAAAAGAAGGTCAAGCTATCTTTTCTTATCTTCACCTTGCTCCAGACCCTGAACAAACAAAAGGTCTTGTAAATTCAGGTTGCCATGCAATCGCATTTGAAACAGTAACAGCAAACGATGGCACACTTCCACTTCTTGCTCCAATGAGTGAGGTTGCAGGAAGAATTGCTACTCAAAAAATTGCACAATATCTTGAAAAAGTCAACGGCGGAAGAGGTGTTCTGTTGGGCGGTGTTCCGGGGACTCCAAAAGCAAAAGTTGTTGTCATCGGAGGCGGCGTTGCTGGTTACAACTCAGCTTTAATGGCAATTGGAATGGGGGCCGAGGTTATCATTCTTGATAAATCAATCAAAAAAATAAGAGAACTAGATGCAACCTTTGGCGGTAAGGCAAAAATCCTTTATGCATCTGCTGAAAATGTTGCAAATTCAATCAAAGAAGCTGACGGACTTGTCGGTGCGGTTTTAATTACAGGTGCGGCTGCTCCTCGTGTTGTTACAAGAAGTATGCTTGCAACAATGAATAAAGGCGGTGTTGCGGTTGATATAGCAATTGACCAAGGTGGTTGCTTTGAAACTTCTCGTCCTACAAGCCATTCAAACCCTGTCTATACAGAAGAAGGAATTATTCACTACTGTGTTACAAACATGCCAGGAAACCTTGCAAGAACTTCAAGCTTTGCTCTTGAAAATGCAACTCTTCCATTTACGATTGAGCTTGCAAACAAAGGTTTCGTTAAAGCATTAAGGGAAAATATTCATCTTCAAAATGGCTTAAATGTTGCAAAAGGAAAGGTTACATACAAAGCAGTGGCAGAAAATTTAGGCTATGCTTTCACCAACCCTCTTGATGTTCTTTAAAAAATTTTGCAAGAATAATTAAAATTTTAGTTGCATTTTTATCTTTTTACTTTAGCAGAACTTAATTCACTAATATAAAAAGATATGAACGAACTAGAATCTCTTAAAAATTTTTGGAAAAGCATCGCATTAGAACTTCATTGGGAAAAACCATTTTCTGAAACATTGAATTATGATTTTAAAGAAGGTCTCATTCAATGGTTTAGTGATGGCGAAATTAGTGTGATTAAAAACTGTCTTCAAATTCATGCTGAAAATAACCCTAATCAGCCTGCGATTATTTTTGAGCCAAATTCAAAGGAAGAGGGTAAGGTTTTAAGCTATCAAGCCCTTTATTTAGAGGTGCAAAAATTCGCATCAATTTTAAGGGAAGCAGGTGTGAAAAAAGGGGAAAGAGTGTGCATTTATATGCCGATGATTCCAGAGGCCATAATTTCTTGCCTTGCCTGTGCTTACATTGGGGCAATTCATGTTGTTGTTTTTGCTGGATTTTCTGCGAATGCACTTGCTGAAAGAATTAACGATGCAGGAGCGAAAATCATCATTACAGCTGATGTGCTTTTAAGGGGCGAAAAAGCTTTGAATTTACTTGCATTTGCACTTGAAGCAAGCCTTAATGCACCTTTACTTCAAACTGCGATTATCCTGAGGCGAAATCAAGAAGAGTTGCCTTCATCTCACCTTAAAATCATCTCTTTTGAAGACGAAATGAAAAAGGAAAGACTTCTGTTTGAATGCGAAAAAACGAGTGCGGAAGATGGACTTTTTGTCCTTTATACCTCTGGTTCCACGAGTAAGCCAAAGGGGATTTTTCACACGATTGGGGGATATTTAGTTTCCGCTTACTATTCTTTTAAAAATGTCTTTGGCTTTCAAAAAGGGGAAGTTTTCTTTTGCACTGCTGATATAGGATGGATAACGGGACACACTTATCAACTTTACGGCGCATTGTTAAATGGTGCAACAAGTGTGATTTACGAAGGAATACCAACATTTCCTAATGCCTCTCGTTTGTGGGAAATTGTTGAAAAACATAGTGTGAATATCTTATACACAGCCCCGACTGCGATTAGAAGTTTGATGTCCTTTGGTGAAGATTTCGTAAAGGGCTTTGAAATGCCTTCTCTTAGGGTTTTAGGGTC
>CAZFPN010000033.1:7850-9040 GCA_964521015.1 uncultured Rickettsiales bacterium
ATAAATGAAGAAGCTTGGAAATGGTATTTTAAAAATGTTGGCAAGGGAAGGTGCGAAATTGTTGATACTTGGTGGCAAACGGAAACAGGTAGCATTATGATTTCAGCGATGGCAGGCAAGACAAAATCGCCCCCTACATTTGCTGGAAGCCCTTTACCTTTTGTTTTTCCTATTTTGCTTGATGAAGAAGGAAGCGAGGTTTTGGAAAGCGAAAAAGTTGGAAATTTATGCTTTAAATATCCCGTTCCAAGCATAGCAAGAGGAATTTGGGGCGATGAAGAAAAATTCAAAAAAACATACTTTGAAAAGTTTGCAGGATTTTATTTTTCAGGTGACGGAGCTTTCAAAACAAAGGACGGTATTTTTAGAATAACAGGCAGAGTTGACGATGTAATCAATGTTTCTGGGCATAGATTTGGGACGGCGGAAATTGAAAATATAGTTAATATTCACAAAAATGTTTTAGAATCTGCTGTTATTGGCTTTCCTCACGAAATTAAAGGGGAAGGAATTGCTGTTTTTGCGGTATTTAAAGGGGAAGACAAAGAAAAAGCAATGCTGGAAATTAAGCATTTAATCACAATACAAATTGGGGCAATAGCAAGACCTGACAAAATTTTTCTAGTGGATGATTTGCCAAAAACTCGTTCTGGAAAAATTATGCGAAGAATTTTGAAGAAAATGGTTAAAAACGAGCTTGATTATGGGGATATTAGCACCCTTATCAACCCTAATTGTGTTAAAAATCTTGAAGTATTATTTTTCGCAAAATAAAAAAAATCACATTTTTGCAAAAAAACACTTGACAGATAGAAAAAAAGCATATTTCCTTTATTTAGATACTTTAAAATAGGTAAATATGGTTACAAAGCTAAAGAGTTTGACTTCTGGTTCAAGCTCTAACAAGAAGTCTAAGGCTTCGCAAAATGTAAAAGTTTTGCCAAAAAAAGCTACCTCTTTGAGTAGTTTTAGCTATGAAGATTTTCAAAGCAACTCTTCCAAAGTCTTGAAGGTTGTGAAAAAACCTGAGGAAGCTAAGAAAAAAGTAATTAATAAAAAAGAAGATGTCAAAACAACAAAAGGAAGTGGTAAAAAAATCACCACAGAAGGAACAGCCAAAAAGCTCTCCACCGCTAAAATTGGTAGCGTTAAAAAAACCACTACCAAAGGAAGTGAAAAAGAAGGAAGAA
>CAZFPN010000034.1:0-6580 GCA_964521015.1 uncultured Rickettsiales bacterium
ATGGGAACGGAGCAAAAAGAACTTTTAGAGTGTATATTTCAAATGGATGAGACATATGTAAAAACAAAGAAAGATAGCAAGAAAAATGATGATAACGATGACGATGATGAGGGAAGCTTTGGGGGAGGTAAAAGACCTGATAATATTCATGTTGTTGCAGTTGTTGATTATAAATAAAATGTAAAAGCTTTTTTAAGTTTGCAAAATATGTTAAAATGAGTTCAACTTTTCACACTGATATAAATGCTTTAAGCCTTATTTATGATGTTGAAAGTTGAATATGTTTCAAGTAAGGGAGTTCATTGTAATGCGGTTGAAAGCTTTTGGAGTTTATTAAAAAGGGGTATAAAAGGAAATTATCATTTTGTAAGTAAGAAATATCTTCAAAATTACATAAATGAATTTGAATTTAGATATAATGTTTGTGAGAGGGAAGATTTGGGGTTTGGTGAGATTGTGGATAGGTTGTTATTTAAAGTTTAAGAAGAGCATCCCCCACTTTTTTATAAGAATTTACAACATCTTCATACGCTTGACGCCACTGCGTAATCTGCAATGTATTTTTGACCCTTTTGTCTTCAATTAAATTAAGCCGAGATACTGGCAATCCTTTGCCGTATTTTTCACTACTTGACTTTAATTTACCAGCAAAATCACAAAACTTTTCAATTACAAACGGCTCTTGATTTGCAAATATTCTTTGAAATTCGCTTGTATCAATGCCACCAGAACTATCACGCATTTTTTGAAATTCGCAAATACTATTGTTTAATTGTTTAACCCATTCTTCTATATGATTTGCATTTCTATGATTTGATAACTGTCCGCTTCTACCATATCTTCTAGCTTTTTGTATAACAATTCCTAATGATTTTACTTTGTTATCAAAGCCATATTCTTGAATATCAGCATCATCCATAAATATTTTTTTCCAGCCTAAGTAAATTGTATTCATATTGTCTACTGCTTGTTTGGAATAAAATTCTGGGAACACTGGAATTATTAAATAATCTGATGTAAAAACAAACAAACCATTCATATTGCTATTAGCATTTGGAGATAAGTCAATAAATGTATAATCGTAATTTTTGGCTATCTTTAATATTGCTTCTTGAAATTTTCTCGGTCTATCCCTATTACCACTAAATGATTGTAAATCTCTCTCAGTGATGAAAGTGCTTTTATTAGACAATAATACATCAATTTCAAATGATAAATCTTCAAATAATTTATCATTTTTATGAATTTGACTGAAATTAAATATTGGCTTGTCTAGAATATCATTTTTTTTCTTTGGTATAACATCGTTGTCTTTCAATAAATCGGAAAAACTCCGATATTTTTCTACTTCCTGTATCCATTTAGAGTTTTCTTTTACATCGTAATTTATAATATCACTAGATAAACCAAGCATACTTGCAGTCAAATTCATTTGAGAATCTGTATCTATTAAAAGAATTTTTAGCGACCTTTCCTTGTTAGTTTCTTCATCCTTTGTTTTTCGTGATGCAAGTTCAAATGCAATATTGTGAACAAATGTAGTCTTACCGACACCCCCCTTATGACTAAAAACTGATATAATCTTACCCATAAAAAAACAAAAAATAGAAATATATATCTTATATTGTAAAATCATAAAATAGCAAGCAGTAAATGATAATTTCAAAAAGCCCTAAAACGAACTAATCATATCAAAATAAGTTTAAGCTTGACAATATCTTTACTTTAATTTATTTGATTTTAATTAACATAAGAAAAAATTTATGAAATTTGAAGTTAAATCTCATTTAAGAAATGTTCTTTCAAAGGAAGTTGACCTGCTTTTTTCTTTACTTGAAATAGAAGAAAAGGAAAAAAAATTAAACGAAATTGAAGGCAAAATAAACGAGGGAGATTATTCGCCAAAAATATTAAAAGAAAAGTCTGCAATTTCAAAAGTGTTAGACCATTTCCATAATTTAAAAAATGAAAGAAACGATTTAGAAGAACTTCTTGAAATGACGGCAGATGAAGATTTAGACGATATAAAATCAATTGCTAAAGATGTAAAAATTCTTGATGCAAAAATCACAAAACTCAAAGTTGAAGGAATGTTTAAGGAAGAAGCTGATACTTTCGGGGCATTCGTTGAAATAAATTCTGGAGCAGGTGGAACGGAAAGTCAGGACTGGGCTGAAATTCTTGAAAGAGTTTATATTAGATGGGCGGAAGCAAAGAGTTTTAAGCTTGAAGTCATCAACAGACTTGTGGGCGAGGAAGCTGGAATTAAAAACTGCATTTTGAAAATAGAAGGTGAAAATGCCTACGGTTGGTTAAAGCACGAAACGGGCATTCACAGGCTTGTAAGAGTTTCCCCATTTAATGCGCAAGGAAAAAGGCAAACAAGTTTTGCAAGCCTTTTAGTGACTCCGCTTGTTGAAAATGTGACAAACATCGTAATTAACCCTTCTGATTTAAAAATAGATACCTATCGCTCTTCTGGTGCTGGTGGGCAACATGTCAACACAACTGATAGTGCGGTTAGAATAACTCACCTGCCAACGGGAATTGTTGTTGCTTGTCAAGATGGAAGAAGTCAGTTTAAAAACAAAGAAGAAGCTATGAGAATGCTTTATTCAAAGCTTTACGAAATGGAAGAAAGAAAAAAACGCGAACATAAAGATTCTATTGAAAAAGATGATGTATCTTGGGGAAACCAAATAAGGAACTATGTTCTTCACCCTTATAAACTTGTTAAAGACACAAGAACGGAATATGAAACTCAAAACACGGAAAGAGTTTTAAATGGTGAAATAGACGACTTTTTGATGGAATGCATATTGAAATTAAACAAAAAATAAATTTTATAACTTTTAGAATTGTGAAAAAATAATTTTAGAAAAAAGGAGGAGTTTGATTTTTAATTTGAAATATTTGAAATGGTTTTTTCAAATATTGTGCTAAAAATTAATAAAAAGCGAAATGTTTGAAAAATTAATAAGCTTGTGCAAAACAATATAATTTCATTTTTTAATAAAACATTAATAAACGAACAAATAAAGATATAAAAAATAATGAAGAAACTGTTATATATGCAATTATTAAGATATGTAAACAATCTTATTACAAAATCTCTTTCTTGTGATAATTTTGCAAATCCTTTATGATTATTTTTATCTATTGTGAGTATTATGCTTTTATGAGTAATTAAAATAGCAAACATTGCCATAGAAAAATTAAATATTCTATCTTTTAGATTAGAATCTATATTTAATATTTTAAGATAATGAAAAATCAAAACTATTAGCAAAGATAAAGTTATTGGTGCATATTTTTCTAATAAAAATAAACAATATAATTTTAATTTTTTATTCATATTTTTAAAAATTCTTCTAAAAGTTCAAGAATAAGATTTTTTCTCATAGTGTAATCAAATTTTTTTCCTTTGTCTAAAGATATTTCTTTTTTTAATTTAGCTTTATTTGGCAAAAAGTTCAAAACAACATTTTCACCACCCAAAAGCGATTCGCATTTTAAAGTTGTAATTCCTAACTCATCTTTATTTTGTTTAAAAGTTGAAATAATGTTACATATTGATACTGTATTAAACACATTTACACTGTGAAGAATCATTTTGATTTTACCAACTCCTAATTTTTCAAAATCATTTAATTTCAGAAGCGGATAGTTTTTTGCATTATTATATTTGGCAATATTAAATTCTAATTTTGTGAAATTTTCTATTTCTTCGGTTAAATGATCTTCTTTGATAATGACATTAAATTTTACTCTATTTTGAAGTATAGGCAAATTATTGTTTAACATATCTTCAAAAGGTTGAATGCCCATACCATTATTGTTATGTTGAATTGCTAAAATTTTATTTTTAACAGAATAAGCAAAAATATTCTTCTCTCCCAATCTTTCATTTTCTTCAAATTCTTCGTCATCTTTTATCAAGCCTTCGTCATCAACTTTCATTTTTGTTTTACTAAAAGGCTTATGTATTTGTTGCAAGTCGCCTAAAATAATATCATTTTCTTTTTCGTATTTAATAACTCTAAACTGCCTTCCGTCTGTCGTAAATGGTAATTTTTTTGTGCTATTAAAAGCATTTATCACACACTCATTTATATTATCACCATCTTCTACATTGCAAAATAGAGTGATAAAATTTATTCTTGTTTTCATTTTATTGGAAATTGTTATTAAGATACAATTCTTTTAACTACATAATTATATTGTATTGTTTTCGCTATATTCCTTAAGCATTTTGCGATATTTATAGTAAGTATAAGGAATTGAAAGAAGGTAAGCAGTGCAAACGGTAAGCATTGCAAGCCACCCATGAAGGAATGCAAACACAAGGAATAGACCAATCACAACCATAACGGGAGTCACTAGGCTATGTTTTATCTTAATTTTCTTCGTTGAAAGTGTTGGAATTGTGCTAACCATTAAAAGAGAAATAATAATTGTGTAAAATGTTAAAATCTTTGGTTCTAACACAATTGGCGAATTAAGAACATCAAAATTTAATGCCAAAGGGGCAAGAATTAGAAGACCTCCAGCAGGGGAAGGAACACCAGAAAAAAAATGAGACTTAACTTCGTTAGCTCCTCTACTTTCTTCTTCAACATTGAACCTTGCAAGCCTGATGCAAGTGCAAACGGTTGAAATTAAAACTGCCCCCCAACCAAAAAATTTGACATCCTTAAAGCCCCAAAGATACATAATGAAAACAGGCACGAAACCGAAGTTTATAAAATCGCACAAGGAATCTAAATTTGCACCAAGTTTGCTTTCGGCATTTAGCATTCTTGCAAACCTTCCGTCCAGTAAATCTAAAAAAGAGGAAATTACAACAAACATAACCGCTCTTTCAAAGTTTCCAATAAATGCCATTTTAATTGCAGTAATTCCAGAGCATAAAGCAAGAAGTGTTATTGTGTTTGGCAAAAGCTTGAATAGAGGTAGATAATTTTGATTTGCACTCATAAAATTGAAGAAAATATTTGAGTTCCCTGATAAATTCCTTTATATAATTCGCTTAAGTTTATATCAAGCAAATAACAAGGAAGGCTTATAATTTTGTTTTTTTCGTCAAACAATGGTGTGTTTTCTTCTTTATGAATTACATCAAACCCCCATTTTTTCATTCCAATTGATGCTTCATTTTCACCGCCTAATGTTATTTTTGCATCATCTAAAATTTTTGCAGGAAGAACTGACGATATGCAAAGAAAATACATTGGTTTTTTTAATTGGTGAAACGATTTTATAGCATTTTGAATTTCCAAATCAATTTCAAAGGAGGCATCTTTTTTTATAGCAAAATCAGAAAAATTCATTGCATTCCCAAAACCACCAACAAATGCAATTCCGTCAAAATCTTCCGCTTTTAAATTTGTTATATCGCTTACTTTACGTGCTATTCTAGCCGATTCAAATAAAATGTTTCTAATTTCATTTTCTACCTTTTTACCTTCATAATGGTTATAGACAAATGTTTTGTTTTTGTTTAAAGAAAAACAATTATATTCCATACCAAGCTGCGAAATGGCAAGCAAAAGACAAACAGCTTCTTGAATTTCGGTTCCGTCTCTTGCACCGCAACCAGAAAGAATAACGGCGATTTTTTTCATATTTTTAAATCAAGTTCGTCAATTTTTTGCCTCTTTTGACCTTCCATAAAATCAAAGAAAACACTTTGTAATTTTGATTGGTTTTCATCAGAAATTTGAATAAAATTTTCTGTATAATTTAAAATTTCTGGCAATTTTTCAAAAGGCGAAATTGCAATAATATTTTTCTTTTTAGAAAATGCTATTCCATATTCTTGATTTGTTAAGGCATTTTTCGCATAACCTTCTGTTGAAAGAATTAAGAAAACATCAGCAGAAGAGATTGCATCTAAAATTTCAGTATTTGAATTTAGGTTTTTATTTTCAATGTCAGGCATATAAACAGATAGCAAGAGACCATCCTGCTCAAGAAGAGCGGAAATTTCTTTTGCTGTTTTATAATCTTGAGTGTCGTAGCTTAAAAAGACTTTTGTTGCCCCTCTTTTTTCTAATTCTTGCCAAATTTTTGGCATATTTATAACATTTTGAACAACCTCGGGTTTTGGGCTTTCAAAAACCTCTTTTGATGAAATATTTTTTTGCATTTTATTCATTGAAAAAATAACAAAACCAACCATAGTGGCTATAACTATAAGAAAAAATTTCTCAAACATTTTATTTATTAATACTTTTTTTCTTAATAAAGCAAAAAAAAAAATATTCAAGTGATTTTTATAATATAAAAAAAATATTCAATGATTTGAGTTTTGCATTCAAATCATTGAACTTTAATGTTATTGTTTGGTAATTAATTTAAAATTCCCCACAATCTATAACTATATCACCTGCAAGTTTTGCAGTTGTTACCGCTCCATCAATTATTTTTAATGTAGTTACAGCATCGTTTTTTATTTTTAATGTAGTTACAGCATCTGATGCTAATTTACCCTCACTTACAGAAGCACTTGCAATTTTACCTTCAGTTACCGCTCCATCAATTATTTTTAATGTAGTTACTGCATCGTTTTTTATTTTTG
>CAZFPN010000034.1:6680-9012 GCA_964521015.1 uncultured Rickettsiales bacterium
TAGTAATCGCACCCTCAACTATTTTATCTTCAGTAATTGAGTTCGATTCAAGACTTGAAGATGAAAGCTGAGCATCTGTTGCAATTTGAATGACTTGATTTTCTGCATTACCAACAAATAGTCTTGCTACACCATCTTTGTCACTTAATGCGATTTCACCAAACGAAAGTGATGTAGGGGTTGTTGTGGTACTTGAACGTTTAATTTTAATGTTTTGTGCCATAAATTGAAAAAATTATTAATAAATATATTTAAAATAATCCGCCATCTACTCCTGATTTAGAAATTAAATCACTTGTAGGGATGGTGAATGGGGAAGAGCTAATGCTTTGGCTAGTGTTATCTATGCTAAAGCCTGAGTCAATTACTTGACCTTTCTCATCGAATATCGCAATTTTGTTTGATAAAGCTGTCAAAACTTTATTCATTTTATTTTCTTGTAAATTTTCTACGCTTTCTTGGGTTATATCAATATTAATTTCAGCTTCATTTATAATGAAAGATTGTGTAGATATTGATGAGATAAAAAAAGAATTTGCTAAGGTTCCACTTAAAACTTTGATTTTTTTGTTACTTATATTATCAAATGTTTTAAACCATGAAACTCTTTGGAAAGTAAAGGGAGAATATGAAATTAAAACATAAATCCCATTTTCTTTTTTATCCGTTTGACCTGCAAGTAAAAACACTTTATTATCTAAAGTTGGAATTATCCCGTCAATTGATACATTGTTCATTAGAGGCAGGGAAATATTTGACGTAGTTGCATAATTTACTGAAATTTCTTTTGCATCGCCAAATATTACTTTTTCTATTTTTGATAGTCTCTCATCGAGTTGGCTTGTTGTTGTCATAAACTATTTATATTAAATTATTTCCCATGTTATTTTCCTTAACTTCAGGCTAGATGGATTAGGGTCATTCCACCTAAAAGATAAAGATGATGAATCTTGATTTGTCACCCCCTCTATTAATGTATATTCGTCTCCGTTTGCATTAATGATAGAGCCTTGAGAATCAGCTAATACACCATTTTCTTTATCAAATTCCGTTATCTTAACTCTTGTGTTAGTTAGAAAAGTTGGTAAATATGAATCTTGTTGCACCATTGGACTTGTAATTTTTATTGTATCTATAATATTATTTTTTGATAAAGTTACAACATAAACTTCGCCATCATAATAATGTGAAGGTTTGCTAGACTGCAATAAATTTGGCAAATAAACAATCAGTCCATTTTCGTCATCAATCACATCAAGTGGAGGCAAAATGATTATATTTGACATTTCTGAAGACATAGAAAATTCATACCTTCCTGCTACATTTGATTGATTTTGTAATCTCTCATTTTTGTATGCAGAATTGTCTTTAATTTTTAAAATGGAATTTGAATTGGATAATTTTTCATAATCTAAATCAGTTTTGATGTCGTTTATAATAGTCCATTTTTTTATTTCTTGAATCGTTATTCCAGTTTGGTCAATGAAAATTTTACAATCTTTAGCATTTCCAGAATTTGCAATTGTGTTGTATTCATAATTTTCAATTGTTGTAATAAAATTTTGGAATATATCGCAATATTCAATCATTGCATCAGTAACATTTTGCGAATCTAACATAAAAGTTCCTTGATTTTCATGTAAATAAAGTGTTAAACGATTTTTACTATTTTTGCTCGATGTAATGTATGTTGGATAATTTTCAGCTTGAGCTATATTGCAAGAAGAGTAAATATTTTCAATATAATTTATTGGGCTAACATCAAAGCCTTTACAATCAGGATTTATTTTTAACACTCCGCCACTTGTTGCATTTGTATGATTAAAAATAAAACTTTGTTTAGGAACTTCGGAGTAATCAACTTCAATAAATTCAACATTCTTATTATTTGTTTCAAGAAGAATATTCTGTAAAATTTTTGCATTCTTAAGAGTTAAACCTCCGCTACAAATTATATTATTAATTGTTACATTTTCAATATGTAAAATTGTGTCAGCTGAAATCACTAAAGTATGAATTTTAAAATCTTTTAAGCTAGAACGACCTATAATTTTAATTAATTTATTTGCATGCATAACATTTAAATTAATTGTCATTAATTGACTGTTTCCCTGTACAAAAATCGTTTGTTCTTGAACGATAACACTATCTAACACATCTTGCAAAATTTCAGTTCCATCTAAATTAACATAAATTGCATCACCTTTTACATTGTTAATTACTTGCTGTGTTGCAGTTGAAATAGGTTTATCTAAATCACTTGTATTATCAACATTAGAAAGACCAACTGATGCTTTATCTAAAGTTTGCCAAGTTTTATCACCCCTAAAAT
>CAZFPN010000035.1:0-4258 GCA_964521015.1 uncultured Rickettsiales bacterium
TCATTTTATGCTATTTTATTTTATTTTATTTTATTTTTCACCATCCGCAAGATAATGTAATTTCAATTAAAAGAGGGCAAAAATTATTTGATAAAATCAACACGAAAGAAAAAGAATTTATCAAGCTTACAACCGGAAACCACGGCTTTTTTGATTTAGAGCTTGTGACTCAAGAAATGTTGACAAATTAAAGTAAGGTGTTCTTTTTTCTGTTTTCATACATCCCCTCCGCCTTTCTTTGCTTGAATGTTTTTTCCACCTTGTGTAATTTTAGCTCTTCTTCAAGGGTTTTGGTGTGGTTTTCTTGCAATCTTTCTTTTGCAACTTCTATGTAAGTGCTTGAAATTTCAATTCCCGTATAACTTGCCCCAATCAATTTGCTTGCAATTAATGTGCTTCCGCTACCTGAGTAAGGGTCTAAAACAATTGCATTTTCAGGATTTTCAAGAGTTGAAATAAGGGCACGAAGGGGCAAGGTTATTGGAAAGGGGGCTGGATGATTTATGTTTTTTTCTGGTCTTATCTTCCAAATTGAAGTTAAAAGTGCATGTTTTGATTCAAGTTCTTTGCCAATTTTATTCCCTCCAATTGGTTTATAAAGCCAGTAAATTCTTTCTTCAACTTGCCAAAAACGCCACCCTCTTATGTTTGCTGCAATTCCTCTTTCCCAAATTATTTCCTGCCTAATGCACCATTTTGTTTTTGAAAGCCACGAAATTGGATGGAGCATTTCTCCGTTTTCCCACCTGATTTTGTGATTATAAAAAAAATGTCCACCTTCTTTTGTTGCTCTGTAAATTTCGTTTAATACATCAATTTGATTTTGCATATATTCTTCCTCAGGCATTTTGTCTGTGAATTTATCATAGACGACATTTTTCACAAGCCAACCATTGTTCTTTTCTTTTTTGTTGTAAGGTGGTGAAGTGACCCCTGCATCAAAGTAACAATCTGGTATTGTTTTCAAAACGGAAAGAGTGTCTCCGTTTATGATTTTGTTCTTGAAGTCATCCATTTGAAAAATTCTTTGTTAATATATTCCTTGTTTTCATTTAGTTCTTCTTTGCTAACTAAATATATAGTTTTAACATTTTCGTTTAATATAAAATCTTTATAATCAAAATTCGCACTTCTTAAGTATTTATTTGATTTATCTCCATCTGGAAAGTGTTTTTCTAATTGTTTTTTAAGATTTTCCGAAAATTCTTTTGTATTGAACTCAAATTCAAATATATAAATTAATTTTCCATTAACAAAACCACTAACTAACATATTTGGATTTTCTTTTAAATCTTTTTGAAATCGTGCTAAAGTGTAGTCCGTAAAATTTCCTCCACCATTTAACTTGGAAGGAGAGGTCTTTCTTTCCTTGTTTTTCCATTTTAAATGCTCTTCCGTGTCAAAATGTTTTGGCTTTGCTTCGCAAAATAAAGCTTTTGACCCAATTTCACTTGAATGTCTAAAGCCATTATATCCAATTTTGGATTTTAAATGCTCATATCCAGCTAATTTAACTGTTATAAATTCTCTTATACTTGAAGAATTTTTATCATTAATATAAATTGTTAATAAATCAGTAAAAATCGCAATTAGATTATCTTTGGATTTTTCAAGCAAATAGTGATTTAATTTAATATGGTTGGATGTTGTGTAAATTTCTATTGCTTTAACTAAATCTTGATTCATAAATCATAAAATAAACACAAAATTGATATAATATATTTTTTATAAATCAAGCGCTAAAAACAAGTTTTTCACCTTCCATGCTTAAGGCTTTTAATTTTACTATCTCGCCTCTTTTGAAGTTGTGATTTTCTGGCAAAATTCCTGTGACAAAATTTTCGCACCTGCCAGTGTTTCCCGTTTCAATAAGAACATTAAATTCACCGCCTAACATTGAAGTTAAAAGCTTTGCAAGTTCTTTCTTTCCTTCCAAAATTAACTCGCCTGTTCTTTGCTTTATCACACTTTTTTCAACTTGAGGCATTTTAAAAGCAGGAGTTCCATCGTGAGGGGAAAAGGAAAATATGTGGCAAAAGCTTATTCCCGCTTCGCTTATCAGCTTTTTTGAATTTTCAAAACACTCTTCTGTTTCCGTTGGAAAGCCAGCGATTATATCAGCACCAAAGGCGACTCCGTTTCTTAGACTTTTTACTTTTGAGACAAAATTCAGGACATCTTCCCTTGAATGCCTTCTTTTCATTCTTTTTAAAATCAGGTTATCTCCCGATTGAAGGCTAATGTGAAAGTAAGGCATAAAGCGAGGTTCGTTTGCAATTAAGTCGTATATATCTTCATTGATTTCCGCAACATCAATTGAGGAAAACCGCAACCTTTCAAGGCTTGGAATAAGGTTTAAAAGACGCTTTGCCATTTTTCCAAGCGTCAACCCTCCTTCCATATCTTTACCATAATCGGTAATATCAACCCCTGTTAAGACAATTTCTTTATAGCCATTTTCAACCAAAGCCTGCACTTCCCTTGCTAAAACTCCAAAAGGAACAGACCTAGAATTCCCCCTTGCAAAAGGAATTATGCAAAAAGTGCATCTGTGATTGCAACCATTTTGAATTTGCACGAAGGCTCTTGTGTGGTTTTCAAATTCTGAGACAACTTCCGCAAAATGAGTTTCTTTAACTGACATTATATCGTTCACTAAAACCTTTTCTTCCTTAAATTCAAGCCCTTTTTTTTGATTGAAAAAGATTTTATCTTCAAGCCTTGAATGCTCTATCGTTTTTTTGCTTTCAAGCACTTTTTCACCGTTTTTTGCCATTTCGTAAGGCTTATCTGTCATTTTTTCGCCATTTCCAAAGACAAAAGAAACCTCAGGCATATTAGCAAAAAGTTCAGGTTTTATTTGAGCCCCACAACCTGTTACCAAAATTTCTGCACTTGGGTTTTCTCTTTTTAGTTTGCGAATTTTTTTGATGGCATCTTTTTCCGCTTCTTTTGTGACGGAGCAAGTGTTTAAGATGAATACATTTTCCTTCAAACCTGCCTTTTCCGCTTTTGCCTTAATGACTTCGCTTTCGTAAGCATTCAATCTGCAACCAAAAGTCAAAACTTCTGCCATTTTTAAAAAATATACTTGCTAAAAAAAATAATATGTTTATCATTATCTTATATAATAAAAAAAAGCAAGTAAAATCATTTTTATGACAACTCAAAACAATGTTATTGAAATCGCAAAAGTTGCCAAAATCGCAAGGCTTGCACTAACAGAACAAGAAAAGGAATTTTACCAAAACAATCTAAATGAAGTCATTCCTTGGTTTCGTGAAATGCTTGATATAGAAATTCCAGAAAATACAACCCCTCTTTACAGTCTTACAAGTGAAGAAGAAGGTGAAAATTCTTTTAACGACGAAGGGGGGGCAGTTGAGCTTCAAGAAGAAGTCCTGTTTAATGTTCCAGAAAGAAGGGAAAACCTGATTTTAGTTCCAAAAGTTATTTAATTTTTATGACAACTTCAAATTTAGTCACATTAGAAGGCCTAAAAAGGCTTAATGCAGAACTTGAACGCCTTAAAAACGAAGAAAGGCCAAAGGTAATTGCTGATATTGCTGAAGCAAGAAGCCACGGAGACTTAAAAGAAAATTCCGAATACACGGCCGCAAAAGAAAAGCAAGCTTACATTGAAGGAAGAATTAACGAATTAGAACAATTAATTGCAAATGCTGACCCTTTCGACCCTGCAATGGTAACAGACAAAACAGAAATCAGGTTTGGGGCGAAGTGTCAACTTATTTCGGAGGATGGAAAAGAAGAAAAAATGTTGCAAATCGTTTCCCCTTTTGAATCAGATTTAACTAAAGGGCTTGTGGCGATTGATGCCCCAATAGCTCAAAATTTGCTTGGAAAACGGGTGGGGCAGGAAGTGATGCTGATGTCTAAAGGAAAGAAGGTTGTTTTTGAGGTGAAAAAGGTTGAATACTAATTTGCGATGAAAATTGATTTATATGATGTTTTCTTGGAAGTTTTAGAGCAATATTCGCTATCATCTATTGCAAAAAAACTCTTTATACACAACGGCACAATTAAAAGATGGATTTTCCAAAAGAAAGTCCCCAAAGCTTACTTTAGCGATTTAAACAGGTTGCTTGAAAATAAATATGAAATAGAAGAAGATTTTAGAGATAAAGACCAATTCTATACAAACGAAAACATAGCAAAATACTGCTTTAATAAAACTTTGGAAGTGTTAAAAAATTTAGATATAGAAACAGATGAATATTTTTTTATAGAACCCAGTGCA
>CAZFPN010000035.1:4268-6759 GCA_964521015.1 uncultured Rickettsiales bacterium
TTTATTAGTTTTAATTTAATTAAATAATCCAAACTTTTAAACCATAACCATAAACTAAAAGAAGAATCACCAAATTCGCTTGCCAATGTTTAAAATTAACACCAATTACTTCAAGTTTTTTTTACAAAAATTTGCCAAAGGAAAGAAGAATTGGAATTGATATAGACCCAAAAGGAGCGCTTTCTTACGAACTTATAAAATCAAATTTTTTAGATTACACCCCTTCAAGCAATAATAAATATATAGTCATAGGCAACCCTCCTTTCGGTTTAAGGGGAAACCTTGCTTTAAGGTTTATCAATCACTCGTATTCTTTTGCTGATGTTGTTGCCTTTATACTTCCTCCGCTTTTTAACAGCACGGGAAAGGGAGTTCCAATGACACGAATTAAGGGCTACAAGCTAGCATATTTTGAAAAGTTGCCAATAAATTCGTTTGAATACCCGGACGGAACTCCAGTTGAAATAGCAACGATTTTTCAAGTGTGGGTTAAAATTAATGTGGAAAAGATTAATCTTCCGCAAGTCAAAACGTGCAAGAATTTTGCAAGAGTTTTCAGTCTTTCGGACGGAGGCACCCCAAGTAGCACAAGAAACAAAAAAATGCTAGCTAACTGCGATGTCTACCTTCCCTCCACCTGCTTTACTGGAATGAAGGCTTACACTTCCTTTGAAGAATTGCCAAATAAAAGAGGCTACGGAGTTGTGTTTTTTAACAACAAAGCAGAACTAAAAAAAGCTTTTTTTGAAGAAATTAAATGGACTGAAGTTGCCTTTCGTTCAACCAATAGTGCCGTAAATTTGAGAACTGATTTAATTGAAAAGCAAATAATTAATTTAGGATATTATGATAAATAAAACAGAACTTGATGAAATTGCCATACCAATTTTAAAAGAAGTCTTAAAAGAGGCTCAAGATGAATGGAAAGACCCTGAAAGTAAATACAAAGAATATCGCAATTTGCAAATAGATAAAAGAGGAAGTTTTGGTGAAAGGTTTTTTGCAAAGGTGCTATTTGAAATTTATCACAGAAGAATTAAAATTGAATACAACGATGGAGACCAAGGAGATTGGGATTTAAAAATCAATGGGATTAGGTTTGAAATTAAAACTTCTTCTATTGATGTTAATAGAAAATTTCAAAACGAAGGTTTAAAGGAAGAAGGGGAATATGAAGGAGTTTTGTTTTTGGGAGTTGCTCCAAACCAACTTTATATTAAATTTATTTTGAAAAAAGATATACCTTTTGTAAATTTACATAATAGAGGAGCAAAAGGCACAGGAAGGGGATATAAATGGGATTTTAAAGAAAGAGAAATGACAGCGGTTAATTCTTTAGATTGCATCAAAAAAGAGTTTGAGAAAATTGTTAAGATGTAATAATTATAAGGGATGCAACAATAATTAGTTTGAATAAAAGCGAGACTTCCTTTGGCTTGAACTTTGCTTCTTTTCTTCAAATTCAATATTGCTGTTTTGATAAAATTCTTTTTCTAGTTCTTTTCTCATTTTTCGCTCCTTTCTAATTTGTGCTTTTTCTACCCAATATTCATGATTATCACTCTTCATAATTTCTTCGGTTAAATCTTTTATGTGATAATCTTTAAAATAATCACAGGGGGTAAGAATTCTTAAATGCTTCACACCTGTTTTGCTTGGAATTGTTCTTCTTAAAGCTTCAAAAATGCATTGACTGGAATCGTAAAAAATACCATTTTCCCTAATTGTTGCAACCCAAGTGCTGTAAATTTCTTCACTATCTTTATCAAAAACTTTCAAAGATAAATCTATTTGATAAAGCGAATTAGAAGTGGCACTACAGCCGTATTGAGAGCAATAGCTTTGTGTTTGACTGCCGTTTTTTGAAACTCCATACTGATAGATAATTGTATAATCTGCTTTTTCCTTTAAATCTGCCTTTTTCATTCCCGCTTCCCTAAAAACCGTTTCAGCCAATGCTTGATAACCCTTTTCTTCCAAAGAATTTGCTTGATTTTTTAAGAAATAGGTTTTCCCCTTTGGATGGAAATTATTTTCAAAAGTCCGTAATGAATAATTTTTGGAACAAGAGCAAAGTAAAATTAGAAATGCAATAAAGGGCAGTAATTTCATAAATAATTGAGATATTTTCAAGGAAATTAATTAAATCACTTTTAAATGTCAAGTGAATTTTGGTGGATTTCTACTGCTTTCAAACAGAACCAACGGCAGGGCGAAGGTAGAAGGGTTTTGTGTCTTCCGTGAAAAGTTGAGGAAAATTGAGGTAAGCCCTTAAAACCCCTTCCGCATTCACTTTTGTATCTTCCTTTAAGCCTTTTTTCACAAGAAGATGACCTTCCAAATTGCCAACAAAATCAAGGTTTTCTTTGATTAAAATCTCGTTAATTTCGTTTAATGGCAAAAAGCTTGCCTCACCCTTTTTTTCAAGCTTGCAATTAAATTTTTGAATGTAAAAATTTAGAAGAGTTTTACAAAACTCATCCTCAAAATA
>CAZFPN010000035.1:6769-8841 GCA_964521015.1 uncultured Rickettsiales bacterium
CTCTCATCGCATGAATAATGCAGAAGAAATCTTGATTAATGGCTTTGAAATCCGCAAGGCAAATGCCGAAAGAATCAATGAATTTGCTTTTAATTCCAAGTTCACTAAGCCCAAACCCGAGACCAGAAGAAAAGCTAAGCCCAATTCTCACCCCTGTGAAGCTCCCCGGTCCTTTATTTGTGAGCAAAAAGTCAACATCTTGCAAGGTTATTTTTGCATCTTCCAAAGCACTTTGTGTCAATTCAAAAATGCTATCAGATTGCCTGTTTTCCCTTCTTTCTTCCTTTAAAAACACATTTCCTTCCTTGAAAATCGCAACACTTGCCTGCTTAAAACAGGTTTCAAAAGCTAGTAAAATCATAAAACACTTGACATTTATTATAATATTCATTATAATAAATAACTTAAAAAGTAAATTATTTTTTACAATGTTAAAAAAAGTGGCATTAGAGCTTTTAAAAGACCCTACCTTCAATATAGAAGAGGCAATTTTAAAGCTTAAGAAGGAAAAAAATGCGGTTTTGCTTGCTCATTATTATCAAGAAAGCGAAATTCAAGATATAGCTGATTTTATTGGTGATAGTTATGAACTTTCCAAAAAAGCGAAAGTAACGGAAGCGGAAATAATTTTGTTTGCGGGTGTGAAGTTTATGGCGGAAACAGCGAAAATATTAAACCCTTCAAAAAAAGTTTTAGTGCCAGATTTGGAAGCAGGTTGCTCTCTTGAAAGTTCGTGCAAAGCGGAAGACTTCGCCAAATTTAGGGAAATTCACAAAGACCACATCGCAATTAGCTACATCAACTGCTCGGCGGAAGTAAAGGCACTCTCTGACATCATCTGCACTTCTTCAAATGCGGAAAAAATACTTTCTAAACTACCAGAAGACGAAAAAATCATTTTCGGACCAGATAGATTTCTAGGAGGGTATTTAAACAAAATCACAGGCAGGAATATGCTATTGTGGAATGGTTCTTGCATGGTTCACGAAAGATTTTCCGAAAGTGAGCTTGTGAAATTAATGCAAAAACACCCAAAGGCTTTTGTTATTGCGCACCCTGAATGCCCCGAATCGCTTTTAAAACACACAAAACACATTGGTTCAACTTCGTTTTTGTTAAATTTCACGAAGGAAAGACAAGGGGAAGAATTTATCGTACTTACAGAACCCGGCATAATTCACCAAATGCAAAAAGCGAATGTGGAAGGGAAATTCCATACAGTGCCTTACTTAGAAAGAGACGGAGTGGCTTGCGTCAACTGCAATAACTGCCCTTTTATGAAGTTAAACACGATGGAAAAAGTCTTTTTAGCTTTGGCTGTTGAAGAAGGCGAAATAACACTTGAAGAAGAGGTGCGAAAAAGGGCGGAAAAATCCCTAAATAAGATGTTGGAACTTGCAATTTGAAATATGTATTCTGTTGTTGTTATCGGTGGCGGTCATGCTGGGGTGGAAGCTTGTGTTCTTGCTTCTAAAATTTGTGCTTTGAATAACGAAAAAGTTGCCCTCATCACATTAAGGGAAGATAACCTCGGGATGATGTCTTGCAACCCCGCAATTGGTGGCATTGGCAAGGGGGTTATTGTGCGCGAAATTGATGCTTTGGGCGGAATTATGGCAAAAGCGATTGATAAAGCCTCAATTCATAGCAAAATGCTTAATCAAAGCAAAGGTGAAGCCGTGTGGGGACCGAGGGCTCAAGCTGATAGAGACCTTTATAAAAAAGCAGTGAGTGAGCTTATCAAAAACCAACCATTTTTAGATGTAATTGTTGATAGTGCAGAAGAAATCACAACAGAAAATGGCAAAATTAAGGGGATAAAGCTAAAAAGTGGAAGAGTTTTGAAGGCAAAAGCTGTGGTTGTAACGACAGGCACTTTTCTTTCAGGGCTTATATTGATGGGCGAAAAAAGAATTAAGGCAGGAAGGGTTGATGAAGAGCCAAGTTATGGGCTTTCTGCATCTCTCAAGAAATTGAATTTAGAAATGGGAAGGCTTAAAACTGGCACTCCCGCAAGGCTTTTGAAAGATAGCATAAATTGGAACCTTCTTGAAAGGCAAGAAGGTGATAAC
>CAZFPN010000036.1:0-2000 GCA_964521015.1 uncultured Rickettsiales bacterium
GTTTACTCATTGTCTTTTATGTTTTGGGTTTTTGCAAAGAACATAAACTGATGTTCCCCTTCTAATAAGCTTGCAATTTCTGCATCTTTGTTTTGCACTTTTTAGTGAAGTTCTAACTTTCATAAAATAAAAAATAATTTGTATAATAAAAAATAAACCTGTTAAAAGTCAAGCAATTTTTCCAATTTTTTTTGCACCTTCGCAAATTGCCATAACTTTTGAGGCATTTTCAGGGGAAACGATTACGGTAAAGCCAATTCCAAGATTGAAAACTTTTCTCATTTCGCTTTCCTCTACCTCACCTTTTTCTGCTATCCAATTGAAAATTGCTGGCCTTTCAAAGCTTTCAAAATCAATTTCCGCATTTAGCCCAGTTGGCACAACTCTCATGATGTTATCGTAAAGTCCGCCCCCTGTAATGTGAGCAAGAGCTTTAATATCGGGGACTTTTTCAAGACATTCCCGCACTTCTTTCACATAAATTTTTGTTGGAGTCAGCAATCCTTCAAGAATTTCCTGACTTGCCTCAGTTTTTTCAAGTATGTAATTCACTAGAGAAAAGCCATTAGAATGCACTCCGCTTGAAGGAAGACCGATGATAAAATCACCTGCTTTCACATTTGAAATTACAGGCAAGAGCCTTTCCTTTTCAACCGCGCCCACACAAAAACCAGCAAGGTCGTATTCTTGACCTTTGTAAATTCCAGGCATTTCAGCAGTTTCCCCGCCGACAAGTTCACATCCTGCAAGTTCACAACCTTTGACAATTCCTTTTATTATATCCTTTCCAATTTCAAGGTTTAGCTTGCTTGTTCCAAGGTAATCAAGGAAGAAAATGGGTTTTGCTCCGTGACACAGAACATCATTTGCACACATTGCAACAAGGTCAATCCCTATTGTATCGTGCTTATTTAAACGATAGGCAAGCTTTAATTTTGTGCCAACTCCGTCAGTTCCGCTAACTAAAACGGGGTTTTTCATTCCAAGTTTAGAAACATCAAAAACAGCACCAAAAAGCCCAATTTCGCTTGATTTTGAAATTTTCTTGATTGCTTCAACGAATTCATCGCCTTTTTCAATATCAACACCTGATTCTTTGTATGATGTTCCTGCACTTTTCATAAAATCGCATAATAATTTATCTTATCATAAACTATTAATTTTAAAAATCAAGGAATTTTATTACAAAATAAAACTTGACAAATAAAACTTTTGCTTTACGAATTCTTGAATTTTTTTTAAAATTTTGAAGAACTTTTCTTTCTTTACAATACTTTTTCTGTTTTTTTTCAAATCTTTTGCGGAAGAAATTTATTTTGAAGATTTAGAAAATGCAAAAATTAAAACGAATGAACAAGGGGAAATTGTTAAAATCAATCTTGCAAAGCCTACATATAAGCTTTATTTGACGAACAATGTTTCGGTTACGGAAAATAAAAAAATCAAAAACTGGGAAGATGAAATTTTGACTGGATTAATCAAGGAAAAGCCTCAAAAAACACACTCTTCTATATCGCACGAAATTATAATTGATAGCGAACTTCAAAACAGCTTTTTTCTCGTTTCTGCATTTTCAAACTTTTCAAGCAATTATCTTGAAAAAAAGCCTCAAGAAAGCAATTTTTCAAAATATGGAATTTCTGCAAGCCAAAGAATGGCTCGTTTGCCAGATTACTCACCTTATTTAGGATTTCGTTTAGCAAGGCTTAAAACATTTGATTTTCAAAGCGAAAATTACATTAAAAACAAAGAATTTTCTTTTTTTTATCAGGTGCGTTTTGACAGAGGAAAAAGATATTTCGCAGACTTCAAACTTGGAAAAAAATCATTAGAAAAAGAAAATCAATATTTCGTGGAATTTTATTTTAAACAAAATGTTACGAGTGATATAGCTTTTGCAATTGATTTTGAAGTTTCTGTTGCTGATAAATTTTTTGGAAAGAAGGAAAATAAATTTGAAAGGTTCGGTTCTTATTCAGGCAAAACAGGGCTTGTTGGTA
>CAZFPN010000036.1:2010-8390 GCA_964521015.1 uncultured Rickettsiales bacterium
CCCAGTTTGTCAATCAGCTGATTGGTATGTTCCTTTAAAAATTTGTTCTCATTGAGCAGCTGTTGAATGTACAGTTCATAACCCGAGGAGAGTTCCTGACCAATTAGTTTTTGATGACCTTCGCCATTGTTGGTAAGTTGGAAAATAATTTAGATTTAAGCTTTCTATTTGGTTATGAGAAAAATAAAAAATATGGTTTTGAAAGACAGGAAGTGGTATTTTCTGCAAAGTATAAAGTTATATAAAAAATAACTTGCGAAAATAAAAAAGATTGTTTATAATCAATGTAATATTTATTTTTATTGCTGTGCAGGGTAAGGTTGCTGTTATAGGTAGTGGCATTGTTGGTATTTTAAGTGCTTACTTTCTAAACAAAAAAGGTTTTCAAGTGGAAGTTTTTGAAAAACGAATTGATTCGGCCAGGGGGGCAAGCCTTGCAAATGGTTCACAGATTAGTTTTTCTCACATTCAGCCCATCTATTTTGAACAGAAGCATTTTTTGTCATTTTTTAAATCCAAAAACAAATTTGATTCGGTGTTTAAGGGCGAATTTGCAACTAAAATTTATGAAATACAAAAATACGAAAAACACCATTTTAAGGCACACACCACTTCTCTTGCTGAAATTGCCAAAATTAGCAAGGAAGCATTGGCGGAAGTTGTGAAAAATGAAAATTTAGATATCTATATTAAAAATTGTGGCATAGTGCATCTTTTTGAAACAAGAGCTGAAGCGATGGCAGAATTTGAAAAAGGCAAAACTTACGGACAACCAATTGAAATTCTTTCCGAAGGTGAAATCTTGGAAAAAGAACCAAATATTGCTAATTTCAATGCTAAGTTTAATTTCGGAGTTTATTACGAGGAAGATAAAACTTCAAATTGTCACGATATCTGCAAGATTTTAGAAGGTATTTTAAAGGAAAGAGGTGTTATTTTCAATTACAAAGCAAACATTGTTGCACTTCATTCAACAGCAGATAAAATTACACACTTAGAGCTTGAAAACGGACAAGAAGTTAAAGCAGATTACTTCGTTTGTGCCAACGGAACAGATATGCCACAGCTGACTTCAAGTTTAAATCTTGATTTTCCAATTTTTCCAGTTAGGGGGTATTCTTACACATTTAATATGGAAAAATCAAACTATGCACCATTTGTTGGAATGATAGACAGAAAGCGAAAAATGGTCTATTCTCTTTATAAAAATTACTTGCGAGTTGCGGGATTTTTTGATGTTGGAGTTGAAGACGAAAAAGAAATCGCAACAAGAATGGAAGATTTTAAAGAAACTGTTTTCGATACCTTCCCTTTACTTAAAAGAAATGGGATTGTCCACAAATGGACAGAAAACAGACCTTTCACCCCAAATTCCCTGCCTATAATTGGCAAAGCAAACCCTTTTTCTAACCTTTTTATCAATGGTGGACATGGGGCTCTTGGTTTTACTCTTTCATTCGGTTCAGGGAAGATTGTATCTGAATTAATTTAAATATCATTTATGGATTTTCGTAGCTTACTTTCATTAGTTTCTTTACTTCAAAAAAAAAGCACTTGGGTAATTATTGCCGCTCTAGGTGGTGGTTATTTTATGTTTGATAAATATGAAAATCAAATTACGGAAAAAGCCCCTCAATTAAAGGAAGTAAAAGAAAAAATAGATAGAATAAAATCTTTAGTATCTTAATTATTAATTAAAATGAAAATTATTGTATGCAATAGCAATTTACCGCTTTCCGAAGAGGTTTGTAAAATATTAAAACAAAAGCCAGTAGAATCGGAAATCAAAACCTTCTCTGATGGTGAAATTTTTGTTGAAATCAAAGAAAGTCTTAGGGGGCAAAGTGTTTTTATTTTGCAATCAACTTCAAGACCAGTGAATGACAACTTAATTGAATTACTTGTGACGATTGATGCAGTTAAAAGGGCTTCCGCAAAGGAAATTTTTGTTGTGATGCCTTATTTTGGCTATGCCAGACAAGACAGGAAGGTTTCTCCTAGAACTCCAATTTCTGCAAAGTTAGTCGCAAATTTGATTGAATCGGCGGGTGGAAATCATGTCATAACGGTTGATTTGCATGCAGGTCAAATTCAAGGTTTTTTTGATATTCCAGTTGATAACCTTTATGCTCAACCACTTTTCGTTTCTCACATTAAAAACAACTTCTTATTACCTGAAGTTGCAATTACATCACCTGATATAGGTGGAATTGCAAGGGCGAGAGCGGCTGCAAAAAAGCTTAATTCTCCAATTGCCATTATAGATAAAAGAAGGGAAAAGGCAGGAGTTTCGGAAGTTATGAATATCATCGGCGATGTTACTTCAAAAACTTGTGTAATTATTGATGACATAGTTGATTCGGCAGGCACATTATGCAATGCTGCAAATGCTTTAATTGAAGCAGGTGCAAAAGATGTTATTGCCTACATAAGTCACGGAGTGCTTTCTGGTGTGGCGATTGAAAGAATAGAAAATTCCAAACTTTCAAAGCTTTATATTACAAATTCAATCAAGCCAACGGAAGAAGTAAAAAAATGCGGAAAAATAGAAATCATTTCAATTGCACCACTTTTGGCAGAAGTAATTAACAGAATTAGTTCAAATTCTGGAATTTCAGTTCTTTCGGAATAAAGCCTTACACAACTGAAATGTTCAAATCAACCAAAGGAATTGAGATAAACTTTCTTTCGTCCCCTTCTGTTACAATGAATTTCGCATAATATTCGAAGAAATATTTACGCGGAGTATCTTGCACTAAGTCTTCATTTGAAGTTTTTGCTTTTGTTGAAATCAGAAGGCATTTCGTTTTTTCTTCTTCTATATTTAAATACCAGCACATTCTTTTTTGAATATTAAGCATCAAACCTTTGATTTTTTTATATTCAATTTTGCTTGAAGTGGGCGAATTTTGAATTAGATATTTAGTGAGCCTTGTGTTTTTATACATGTTAGTAAGTTGTTTTAACACCTTCACTTTTGCCTTTGCAAATTTTTCACTAGATTCAATTGAAATTGGCAGATTATCCTGTTGCAATTTAATGATGTCTAGTATGTTAGATACAACAACTTCCGCATTAGAAATGTTACTTCCAAGCCTTGTTGTTGGAGCGGAAAAAGACTCGTTTTTAATAAGCGAATGCATAAAAATAAAATTTATGTTTTAAGTTATATAAAACATAAATTGAAAAATGCAACTAAAAAATTAAAAAATATTAAAATTTTTTACTTATTTATCTAAAAGCATACTAAACATTCTTTTGGTAAAATCAGAGCCCGACCTTAGCTGTTCTCCGCTTGCAATACAAGATAAATCAAATAAATTCATTATAATTTCACCTCTTTCCTGTTCGTTTTTATTTAGTAAGTCTTGCACAATTTTATGGCTCGGGTTGACTTCAAGTATCTTCTTTGAAGAAGTATGAAGTTGTTTTTGTTCCATTAAATATCTTTCCATTCTAATACTCATTCCACCAGTTTGAGTTGAAAGCATAACAGGACTTTCAGAAAGCTTGTAAGATATTTTCACCTCTTTCACAAGCCCATTTAAGTGATAGTTGAAAATTTCAATAATTTTTTTAGTTTCTTCAGTTTCTTCATTTTGATTTGCTGATTTGCTAAGGAGTTTATCAGTTTTTTCATCCGCCATTGCAATGTTCTTGAAAGGTTTTTCTTGCCAATCCGTTACAACCGTTGTCCAAAAATCATCAACCGTGTCAGTTAAAATTAAAACTTCAATGTTATCTTTTTTAAATGCTTCAAGCCCAGCATTTTCAATTCCATCTTCAATGCTGTCAGCTGTTAGGTAGTATATATTTTCTTGCTCTGGCTTCATTCTAGAAATGTATTCTTCAAGTGTGATAAATGTTTTTTGTGTTGAAGAGTAGAAGATGCAACTTTCCAAGATTTGGTCTTTTAGCTCTTCTGGTCTGCATAAGCCTTCTTTTATGACATTTCCAAATTCCTTCCAAAATTCTTGATATTTTTCTCTATTTTCGTTTAATTTTTTCTTCAATTCGGCAAAGATTTTTTTAGTAATAGATTTTCCAATTTTCGCAAGAATTCCGCTGTGTTGAAGTGTTTCACGAGAAATGTTAAGCGGTAAATCAGCACTATCAACAATTCCTTTAACAAACCTTAAATATTCAGGCAAAATTTTCACCCCTTCTTCTGTAATGAAAACCTTTTTTACATAAAGCTTGATGCTTGTTTTCCTTTCAGGGTTGTATAAATCAAAAGGTCTTTTACTTGGAATAAAAAGCAAATTTGTGTATTCCTGCATCCCTTCAACCTTGTTGTGAAGTGTTAAAAATGGCTCATCTGGAGACCAAAAAGGAGATTTAGAAAATTAAACATACTTTTCCTTTGAAATTTCGCTTGGGCTTTTTACCCAAAGTGGCTGACTTTCGTTAATTCTTGAAGACTCAACCCCTTCTTCATGTTCAAGGAAAATACCAAAAGAAATGTGATTTGCATATGTTTTAACAATGTGTTCTATGCGGAATTTATCTAAAAATTCTTCCCTTTCGCTTTCTTTTAAAAATAATTTAATTTCCGTGCCTTCTTCAAAATTTTCGTTAATTTCTTCAATTGAAAAATCATCCCTTCCTTCACTTTTCCAAAGAAAAACCTTATTTTCGCCAACTTTTTTTGTCTTCACTTCAATTCTTTCAGCAACCATAAAAGCAGAATAAAAGCCGACTCCGAATTGCCCTATCATATTTTCAGGGGAAACTGCCTTATTGCCTTCATTTTTCAAGTTTTCAATGAATTTGAATGTGCCAGAATTTGCGATTGTCCCGATGTTTTTGATTAAGTCTTCCTCGTTCATTCCAATTCCGTTATCTTTGATTATAATCGCATTCTCGTCTCTTTTGATTTTAATTTCAATTTTTCCCTCTTCCTTTAAGGCTAAATTATGGTTTGAAAGTGCAAGATATGTCCTTTTGTTGATGGCATCAGAGGCATTTGAAACAAGCTCTCTCAAGAAAATTTCCTTATTTGTGTAAATAGAATTGATGACAAGGTGAAGAACCCTGCCGATTTCAGCATCAAATTTGAATGTTGTCATAAAAATAGAATAATATTATAAAAATGAATATAATTTTGGAAAATTCAATTTCAAGCCTATTTTAAAATAATTTTTTATAAAAAAAGATTGACTTTTACAATTCTTAATTTACCTTTTTCGCAAAATCAATTTATTATTTTAATTTATGAATAATGTTTTAAAAAAAGCTTGCGTTTTAACGGCATCAATTTTTACAATCAATGCAAATGCGGAAACAGAAGGAAAAGGGTTTTTTGATTTAGGTTTTGGAATGCATAAAGGGGAAATGCAAAATGTGAAACTCGCTCCCCAATTTAATGGAATTGAATTAAAAGGTAACTCCTTTGGTGTAAAGCTAGGTTATGCAAAAGATGTGAACGAAAGTTTATTTTATGGCTTTGGAGGAGAACTTTATTTCGGTGGTGGAAAAGGGGAAAGAGCTTTTAGAACAGGGGGTGTTAAATCTTATTCTTTAAAAGGCGGTTCAGGGCTTAATTTCTTTGGAATGGCAGGAATTAATATCGTAAAAGAGCTTTCTGTTTATGCTAAATTAGGGCTTGGATGGAACTTTTATAAAGAAGAAACAAGTGGTTTTAATAATGCTTTAACAACGGCAAATGTTGGAACAGGGGGTATACTTTACGGTTTTGGAACTTCTTTTAATGTAAATAAAGATTACAGTATTTTTGCAGAATACACAATATTAGACTATGTTGACAAAAACGATGCAGAATTAGCAACAAATGTAATTTCTGTAGGATTTAGATTTTTCTTTTAAATTTTTCTAGTATTCAAAAGAGGAAGTTTCAAGCTTACTTCCGCTTTATTGTTATAACAAAATCGTAATTTTTTCATTTTAAAAAATATTTTAAAAAAAAGCTTGCAATTTTAAAATAAATAAATTAAAGTTTTCTAATAAATAGTTGTTTTAAGATTTTTATGATGCCACTTGATATTGAATTCAAGCCGAGGGTTGGCTTTGGAAAGGGTAGTGCAAAGAAGTTGAGAAAAGAAGGCGAAGTTCCTTGTGTTATTTCTTCAACAAAATTTGGCCCAATTCATCTTTCCCTTTGTAAAAAAATAGTTGCAAAAATGGTTCAAAACCCATCTTTCTTTGCTAATGTTTTGGAAGTTAAAATAGATGCAGAAGGAAAAGCACAACAAATAAAGGTAATTCCTAGTAAAGTTGATTTCCACCCAGTTAGTGGCAATGCAATTCACATTGATTTTAACCATATTACTGGCGATTCTATCATCGCTCAAGTTCCTGTAAAGATTGTAGGGGCAGATAAAGCTCCAGGCTTGAAAAAGGGTGGCAAATTAAACACAGTG
>CAZFPN010000036.1:8400-8646 GCA_964521015.1 uncultured Rickettsiales bacterium
GAGGTACCATGTTCCTCTTAAGTGTAACTTAAAAAGCATTCCAAGCCAAGTTGAAGTTAATATTTCCACTTTTGGTGTCGGTCGTTCTTTGTTCCTTTCGAATTTAAAGTTTGAAAAAGGAGTTGAAATGGCATATGATTGCTTAATTTTGAGTATTACAGGTAGAGGTAAGAAAGATAAAGCAGAAGGCGAAGAACAAGCAAAAGCAGAAACGAAATAAATTAAAATTATATGTTTGCAGTAGTA
>CAZFPN010000037.1:0-8506 GCA_964521015.1 uncultured Rickettsiales bacterium
TACACCTTATGTATTGGGGTGTAAGTAATCCTTAAAAAAGGATTGAGTTCCCTCATTCAGAAATTTAGGGATCGTAGTCTTTTTGCCGACTCCCCCTAACTTATCGCAGGCTAACACGTCTTTCATCGCCTTCCAGTGCCTAGGCATCCACCAAATGCTCTTAGTTTATTAGATAATTCTTTTGTATGCAGAACAAAGTTAATTGTTCAAGCACATTTTGGATTTGCCTTTATTTTTCTTCACAACTCAATTCTTTAGACTGACTTTTGCTTTCGCTTTCGTCATCTTTGGAATTATTATTTGTTTTAAACTTTTGGAAAAGTCAAGGACTTTTTTTAAAAATTTTCATTTTTTTTTAAAAACCCTTGATTTTAGCGGATAAAATAGATGTAAATTTTTTGGAAAAAAAGTGGAAAAATGAAAAAATTAGTCCAAAATGAAAGATTCTATTTTCTCTTTTATGTTATTTTCGAGATTATTTTTTTTGTTTTCGTTAAAAAATTTCTTAAAAAAGTTATAAATTCTATGTGCAAATTTAATCGTTAGGCTTCTAAAGTACTTTTTTTCCAGCACTTTAAATTCTTTTTCAAATGTTTTTATACAATTTTCACAATTTTCTGCTTTGAAAACTCCAACAATTTCCTCAGATTGGCAAATAGTTAAATTTTTGCTTTCAATTCTTTCACATTCTGCTGGGTTGCTTTTTGAGATGATCGATTTTAGGTCAGCTTCCGCGATTAAGTCTTTAATTGAATTTGCAACATCTTCAAAGATAAATTTCTTTTTGGATTGTTTTTCTTTAACAATGCTTTTTTCAAATGTTTTTTTCACCAAACTTCCGTGTTTAGCATAAATTTTTAGCTCACAGTCAGCGGAATTAAGGCAAGATTTATTTAAAATCTTTTTAGAAAGCTCTTCTATTCTCATATGATGTTCAGCACTTTGAAAATAATTATCGTTTTCTATAAAACTATAAATTATGATAATGAAAATAACATTGAATATTATGGAAAATGCAAATAAAACCCTTATCGGCATTAAAATAACCATAAAAATTGAAAATAAAATCTTAAACATATTACAAAAAAGTTCAACCTTTAAATAGTGTATATCAATTTTTTAGTAAAATCAAGCTTCTCTTTCAATAACAAAATTAACAAGCTCTATTAAGACTTGATTTTTAGGAAAGCTAGCAATTTCTTTTTTGCAATAATTCGCAAGTTTTAAAATTTCTTGCGCCAAATTTGCCCTTCCTTTAAAATGATTTATATAAGAATAACTTTCTTCCCCTTCGTCAATCATATCGTCTTGCATTTGATACAAAAGTCCAAGATTTTTGCCAAAATTTTTTAATTTAGCCATCAAATCTTGCTTCTCAAAAAGAATAGCAACCGAAGTAAGGCAAAACTCAATTAATACTCCCGTTTTTTTATAATTCATAGTATCAAATTCTTTTTGCTTAAAAGTTTTTTCCAAATCAAGCACTTGACCGCTCATAATTCCACAAAACCCAGATACATTACAAAATTCCTTAATTACTTTAGGTAAGGCTGAAACTTTTGAAATGCCTGATAAAACTTCAAATGCCATCACCTGCAAAGCATTCGCTGAAAGAACGGCTGTGCTTTCTCCGAATTTTTTATGACAAGCTAACACCCCCCTTCTAAAATCAGAGTTATCCATACAGGGAAGGTAATCATGAATTAAGGAATAGCAGTGCATCATTTCAATTGCTATTGCGATTTTTTTGACATCTTCGTCAGTTTCTTTGCCAGTCATTTTTGCACCCTCATAACACAAAAAAGAGCGAATAAATTTAGGATTTCCCTCTGTTAATGAATATAAAATTGCTTCTTTTAGAGCCTTTTCACCAAAATTTTCAGCTTTTAGATTTAAAACAAAATCACTTAAAATCAATTTGAAATTATTTGCATGATTTTTTAAAACCTCTTTCATATTATGCTTTAAGTTGCCATTTTTTATCACTTCCCTGTTCGTAAAACTTGCAAGTGAATTGGTCTTTTTTTGAAGAAACTTCTTTCCAAAAATTTCTTGCTTTTAAAAGTTCATCTTCAACTTCAGGTGAAAACAAAAAAAACACCTTTTTAAATTTTGCAAAAAAATCAAAGCTTGAATTTGGGTTTAAGATGATTAAATTTTCTGCTTCAATAGTGTTTTCCTGTCTTGTTGTTAAAAGCAAAGGGACTTCATCTTTAAATTCTTCAATTTCATCAGAATCAAATGTTAAGTGGGGCATAAATTCGCTTTGGGAAAATGTCCATAATTTTTCATCAACTCGCCTCATTTCTTCTTCCGTTTGAAAGAAAGTTAGGGTTTTTTCACCAGTTTCCATAATCTTTCCCGAAATTGTTGAAATCGCAGGCACAAGAAGAGAATTTTCAAACAGCTTATAAAAATTAAATGCCCTTTCCATAAAAAATTAAAACATTCCGCCTTTCATTTTATTAACTTCTGCTTCAATTTGGGCATGACACAAAGAAAAAGCTTTTTTAAATAAATCTTCAAGAATTTCTAAATCGGATTTTTCAGTTGGAAGAAAATTAATTTTCACATCTTTAATTTCAAATTTTCCGTTCATTTTAACAATTACACCATTTTCACCACCTGCTTCGCCAATAACTTCCATAGTTGATAGTTTTTTTTCTAAAATGCCATATTGGTTTTGCATTTGTGCCATCATTCTTTTCAAATCCATAAATTTTTAAATTACATTAATACTTAAAATTGTTAAAGCATGAACTTTCGTACCTAAATAATCTTTCAGCTTTTCATTTATAAGTCTATGAGACTTAAGAAGGGAAAGTCCTTCAAATTCGGGAGACGAAATTTAAAGACTGTAATGTTCTTCGTTTCCAACCATATCTGTTAAAATAAATTTCACATCTTTGAAATTTGCCTTTATAACATCTTCAAAAATATCTTTTTTTAAAGCCATAAATTTTATATTGACATATAATTGTTTTAAGTGTAAATAAAATATAACGAATGTCAAGTTATTATATGAAAGCTATTTTTATAATTTTAGGAATTATGATTTCCTTTTTTTTTAACAACTCTTTTGCCCAAAAACCTCCTTCTTGTGGAGTTGAAAAGCCTTGCCAACCTGGTTATTATTGCAGTGGGGCAGTGGGAGAAGCAGAATCTGGTGTTTGCTTGGCTAACTCAATTAGTATTGCAACTTGCAGATTTGTTGATTTTGTAAAATCCGATATAGTTAAATATATGGCAATTTTTGCTTCTGTTTTTGCAGGTATATATTTATTTATTGGAAAATTTGCAATTATAACATTCGCACAGGTTATAGTTGGAGTATCAATACTGTTTGGAGCAGAAAAAATAGTTACTCAGGTTACAGGAGTAAAAGGTGTCTGCACAAAAAATCAAGTTGCTCAATGTTTAAATAGTGTATCTACGAGAAAAATTTTCAAAAATGAAAAAGCTATAAGAAATTTAGATAAAAATGAAATTAATTACATAACAGAAAAAAACTGTGAAATATTAGAGTGTAAAAAAGCATTATGCGAAAGCTTTAAAAAGCAAACCACAACAATAAATGGAATACAAAAAACAGAATGTGTAAAACAATCTGGTAAAGTTGAAAAATACATAACAGCTTCAACCCCTGATATTTCATCAATAAACCCTCTAGTTTGTCAAGCTGGATTTACAATTTCATGCACCCCTATTAACGGCTCATTGGCTAGAAATTATTTTGAATGTCAAAACAATTGCACGGAAGGGTCTCCAATTTTTGGTGCAGAGGCACCTTATTCTTGGAATATTAACAATTGTCAAGAATTAGTGCAAAAGCAAATTTCTTACTAAATGAAAAATATCATATTAATTGGAGGACTTGACCCAACTTCTGGTGCTGGTGTAATAGCGGATTTTCGGGTTGCAAATTTTTTAGGCATAAATCCATATGTAATTCCAACAAATCTTGCTGTTCAAAATTCTAATCGCACATTTGGAAACTTTTCTATTGATAAAAATGCTTTAACATTAACTCTTCAGTCAATTTTTGCAGAATCTGATATCAATTTTGTTAAGATTGGAATGATTGGAGACGAATTTGTAGCAGATGTGTTGATTGATTTTTTACAAGATAAAAATGTAAAAATCATTCTTGATACACCTTTAAAAACAAGTTCTGGAGGGTTTTTGCAATCAAAGGATGTTGTATTGAAAATGGCAAAGCATTCTTTTTTAATCACACCTAATAGGGCAGAATTTGAGGAAATTGGAAATATGGAAGGTTATGTTTTAGTAAAATCTTTTGAAGATGGTGTTGATAAGTTATTTTATAACGGTAGAGAAGTAAAAAATTATCAATTAAAGCCACTGCAATTATCTTCAAATGTTAGAGGGACAGGTTGTAGCCTTGCATCTGCAATTTGTTCTTTTTTATTTTTAGGGGAAAATCTTGAAAATGCAATAGAAAAAGCAAAAATATTAATTTACAAAGGTATGCAAAATGCAAAAATTCAGGGAAAGGTGCGAATATTAAATTTTTTCTAATTTAGATTCTTTTTTTTCATTCCAAATAAGGCTTAAGAATTGCATAAATGAATTTTCAAGAACTATATTTTGCTGACTTAAGTTTTTTACGACTTCTTCAATGATAATTTTCTCATTCTTTGCTTTGCTTTTTCCTTCAATTGATTTAGAAAGGATGTTTAATTTTTTAACATCTGCATCCTCCTTAGCTTTAATTTTTTCTTGCATAATATAATGCGACAAGTTTGGTACATATTCTTCTTTTGCAAAAATTTTTCCCAGATTAGGCTTCTTTTTATTATCTGGTGCTTCATTTTTAATCACTGCAACATTCTGGCTTTCCTTTTGCCTTTGTCTTATGATTGCATTTTCAATTTTAGATTCAATAGACCCAAAAATCATTCTTATGCTTTGATTTTTTTCAAGACCCAAAATCTTTATTGCCTTCATTATATGACTAAAATTTTTCATAGAAACAACAGCTGGATTGCGCAGAACTCTAACAATCATAGCTCCATTCTTTTTTTCTCTTTGAATTATTATGCCTTCATTTTGAATTATTTGATTTAGCAAAATTATAAGATCCTGAATTTGACTTACTGCATTATGATTTTCAAAACTCATAAATATATTCTTAATTTCTTGTATTGTATATCATACTTTTAATCACATTGCAAGTTTAATTTATTGCTATATAATCATATGAAGTTACAATAAAATCAAAGCCTCCAAAAAGTCCGTCTTTATCTCTTTGCAAACTTGTGTAGTTGAATGCAATTTCAATAATACGCTTTTCTTCTTTAATTAAAAATTTACCACCATCTTTAAATACTGAAGAATTTAGATAAACCCTAACTTTTTTTGGAGGGTTCTGAGGGGTTAATGCTTTAATTAATTTATCTTTTAGATTTATATCATCGTCTAAAAATTCAAACTTTGTAATTTTGATAACTCTTGTTAAATCGCTAAAAATTTCATTTGTATAATTTTCTCTAACAATATATTCAAATTTATCATAAACCTTCTTGGATGAATTTTTTTTTATTAAATTTAACTTCGTGTTTAATTCATATATATTAACTTTTTCAACTTCATAACTCTCAAAAACATTTATATATTTTTCTATTGCAAATCGTAAAATATTCTTTTCGGTGTTAATATAATAATGCGGAATTTTTTGAATAACATATTCATCTTCAAAATCACTACTCAAGTTGACAACTCCATTTTTTGCCTTTACCGATTTGACACCAAAAATCGATGTTATAATAACAAAAATTATTATTATAGCCAATATTCCGATCGTTATTATTAAATCAAACTTTCTTTTATAACTTGAAATATAAGTTTTGTAAAGCCAATCTTTAGCATCTTCAAAATATTTACCATCTTCAACCCTTGAAACAATATATTCCGTTGGAGTTAGATTTTTTATTTCATTTTTTTCCATCTTTTTTAATAGATTGTCTATAAATTTTAACATTTTCTAAATGCTCTTGATAGCTTTTAGAAAAATTATGCCCCCCTAAACCATCTGCCACAAAAAACAAGCTGTCAGTTTCTTTTGGATAAAGAACAGCCATTATGGCTTCCTTGCTTGGGCTTGCAATTGGCGATTTAGGAATGCCTTTTATATAATATGTATTATAACTTCCTGCAATAGTCAAGTCTAAATATGTCAGAGGTCTTTCAAGTTTATATTTGCCTTTTGTAATTTCATAAACAACCGTAGGGTCTGATTGCAACTTCATCCCTTGTTTTAATCTGTTAAAAAACACTCCCGCTACAAGCTTTCTTTCAAGACCAATTCCCGTTTCCTTTTCAACAACAGAAGCAAGACTTAAAATTTCATTGATATTTTTTAAATAGAAATCATTTTTATTTTCAATTTTTAAAAACTCTAAATTGACAAAAGCCACCATATCTTCCCTTGCTCTTTTTGCTAAAGAATTTTTTGTTTCGCCGTATAAATAATTATAAGTTCCGGGCATAAAATAACCTTCCTCCATTTGTTCCGTCAAGCTTCCAAGAAGACCAAATGCTGAATTTATTTGAGATTTATATTTTTCAATCGTTTCCCCTTCTACAAAAGTTATCTTTCTATAGTAATGTTGTTTTGTTTTTAATTTTTTAATCAAGTCAAAAATATCTTCTCCCTTTATAATCTCGTATTCACCTAAATTAATTATCGTATCTTTTAAGTAAATCCTCATTATAATGTATATAAATAGTTTATACTCATTAACTTTGTTAAGGTATAACTTTTCAGATATCTTTTTAATATTATCGCCTTTTTCAACAAGCAAAATTAGATTATTTTCCTTAATTGTAAAATCTATGTAAGATGAATTTAAAATTATAGATATTGAAATTGCCATTAAAATCAACCCAAGCAATATAGTGTTTAAAAGTTTTTTCATTTTATGTTAATTATATGTTCAAAAGTGTTCAAAAGTGTTCAAAACTAAAAGTTATAAACAATTATAAACAATTATAAACAATTGTCAATTGCAAGTTTTTTTTCTTAAAACAAAGGGAAGTATGGAATTTTTTGATTTTATAAACAATTTGAACTATTTATTATATTAATTTTATTTATATAGATATATAAGATAAAATATTAAATTCCTCTAGTAGAAGAGCCTTTTGAATTTTTTTTAACAGATTTTGCAATTTTATTTCCGCTAACATCAGTTAGAACTATGTTTGTGGAAGATATATTTTCTTCATTTTCAAGATGAATTTCCTTTTCTTTTTTAATGAATGGTTTATCCGTAAAGTCTGAATAAATTTCCTCTTCTTTGTTGTTTTTATTTTTTGGATTTTTAACAGAATCTTGATTAGAACCTTCATCTGCACTTGTAATTTTGTTTTTATTCGAAAGTTTTGTTTCGTATTGCTCCATATCTTTTAATTGATTAAAGCCATCTCTAAAATTAAAACCACCGTCTTCATCTTCATTTTCGGATTTTTTGATTTGTTTTTTTACCGAATTGATGTTCGGTATGCTATTGATGATTATTTTATCTTTTTCTCTTTTTTTGAAAATTTTTTTAATTACCATTTGAAATAAATTATAGGTTTATTATATCAACTAAAAATAAACATATTTTGTTAAAAGTCAATAACTTTAATTTAGCATTACAACAATGAAAACTTATTTTAAAATTAGAGGTTTTTGAATGTTTTTTATCTTGACTTTTAGACTTTTTTGCATTATGATTTAATTGAGAAATTACAATAATTTTTATTTATGTTTGATGCAACAATGTTATCACGTATTCAATTTGCTTTTACGATTGGGTACCACATTATATTTCCAGCGATAACAATAGGGCTTTCGCTTTTATTGCTTGTTTTAGAAGTGCTTTGGCTTAAAACTAAAAATAAGAATTATATATCGGCATTTAGGTTTTTTGCAAAATTCTTCGCTATAAATTTTGCAGTTGGTGTCGTTACTGGAATTCCGATGGCATTTCAATTTGGAACAAACTGGGCAAGGTTCACCCAATTCGCAGCCCCAGCCGTAGGTCCAATATTCGCAGCGGAAACTTTAACCGCATTCTTCTTTGAGGCAATCTTTATTGGAATTATGTTGTTTGGATGGAAAAGAGTTCATCCAATGGTTCATCTTTTAGCAACATTCCTTGTGTTTGTAGGTGTTCACAATTCCGCATTTTGGATTATTGTCATTAATTCATTTATGCACACACCATCAGGAGTTGAGATAATTGACGGAGTGTTGCATGTTGTAAGTTGGAAAGAAATCATTTTCAACCCTTCAATGCCTTATAGAATGGCTCATATGTTAATTGCATCTTACTTAACCGGAGCTCTTCTTGTTAGTGCTGTTCTTTCTTATTACTTAATTAAAAAGAAAGAAGTTGCCATTGCAAGTGCTGGTTTTTCTGTTGCTATGTGGTTTTTGCTAATTTTTGCTCGTTTGCAGGTTTTAGTTGGTGATATGCACGGGTTAAACACTCTTCAA
>CAZFPN010000038.1:0-8417 GCA_964521015.1 uncultured Rickettsiales bacterium
ATAGTAGCTGGAGGAACTGTTCGTTCTGTTCTTGAAGCGATTGGTCTAAAAGATGTTGTTGCAAAAATTATCGGCTCTGGTAATAAATACACAACCCTTCTTTGCACAGCAAAAGCACTTGCAAAACTTCGTTCACTTAGAACTATTGCAAATTCTCGCTCCAAAACTGTAAAAGAAATCATTCCAACAAAACAGGAAGAACAAAAAGACCAAGAAATCGCATAATATTAAATATAATTCCTTCAATCACTTTTCATAAAGATTTCCACTTTTCCCCAAAGTTTAAGATTCTAAATTCTTCAAGCTTTATTCCGTGTTTTAATTTGGCTTTTTCTAAATCTTCTGCTGGCTCATTAAAGCCCTCGTCTGTCAATTGAAATGTCTTTAAGTGCTTTCCAAAGCTTTGTTTTGCCTTTAGGTCTTTGTGTGCCATCACTGCTTCTTCTGGGTTTAAGTGGGAATATTGCATTATGTATCGTGGCTCATAAGCTCCAACTGGAATGAGGGCGATATCAAAACTTCCATATTGCTTTGCTATTATTTCAAAATGCTTTCCATAACCCGTATCTCCCGCTATATAAATTTGAAATTTTAGAGATTTCACAATAAAACTTCCCCATAAAGATTTATTTGCATCAAATAATGTTCTTTTTGACCAGTGTTTTGCCTTTTCAAAAAATACTTCCAGTCCTGCTATTTCAAACTTCCCTCCCCAATCTCTTTCTTCGCAATTTTTAATACCGTTATCTTTTAAAATTTTGCACACACCAAGTCCCGTCAAAACTTTTGCATTGGAACTTTTTTGTATTTGCTTGATGGTTTTTAAGTCTAAATGGTCGTAATGGTTGTGAGTTATAAGAATGTAATCTATTGTTGGCAATTCGCTAATTTCGAAGGCTGGCTTTGTATATCTTTTAGGGCCAACAAACGAAAATGGGCTTGCTCTTTTTGACCATATTGGGTCTGTAATTAAATTCATTCCTGCGATTTGAATTAAAAAAGATGAATGCGTTATATATGTAATTTCAAGGTTTTCCACCCTTTCTTGCTTTTCGTATTTTTCGTATTTGGCATATTTAGAAACATCTTCTTCCGTCCACTCTTTTTTTGTTTTTTTGCGATTTAAAACCCAGTGGAAAAAGCTTTTCCCCTTGTGTCTTTCGCTTGATTTGATTATTGGTTTTTGCTCTTCAAAACTGTTGTAAAAGTGTCCGTTTTTCATATTTGGGCTTTCGCCTTTAAAATATTTAGGGTTGATTGACATGGTCATCCATAAGAAAGTTGATATAACGATTAAAAAGATAATTTTTTTCATTTTCCGATACAAAATTTGCTAAATATATTTCCCAAAACATCTTCCACATCAACCTTTCCGACAATTTCTTCAAGGCATATTGATGCTCTTCTTAAGTCTTCCCCTGCAAGTTCGATTTCTTTACTTAGGTTAAATCTGTTTAGTGAATTTAAGGCTTTTTCAAGCATTTGTTTTTGCCTTTCGCTTGCAATAAGACCTGCGGAAATTAAGGGGACAAAGTTTTTTTCAAGAATTCTCTCTATTTTTTGTTTTAAATCTTTCATACCATTTCCGTTTAAGGTGCAAATTCCTATACTTTCTTCTGTTTGTGGCTTTAAGTCAGTTTTGTTTGTAATGCAAATTGTGTTTTCGTCAATTTTTAAGCCAAATTCGGTTGCAATTTCTTCAAAACTTTCGCTTTCTTCGGAAGATTTTACAATCAGCTTAATATCACTTTTTGCAAGGGTTTTGATGGCTCTTTTGATGCCTTCCATTTCAATTTCATCTTTTGTTTTTCTAATTCCAGCAGTATCATAAAAAACAAGCGGTATGCCTTTTAAAATCAGTCTTTCTTCAAGAATATCGCGCGTTGTTCCAGCATGGCTTGAGACAATTGCTTTTTCAAAACCGCATAATTTATTGAAAATTGATGATTTACCTGCATTCGGTCTTCCAACTATTGTAAGCCTTAAACCTTCTTGTAAGCTTAAAATTGATGTATTTTCAAGATGGGAAGAGATTTTGCTTTTCACCTCATTCACTTTGTTTTCAAGATTTTTTGCTATATCGCTTGGTAAATCTTCATCCGAAAAATCAATCAAACTTTCAAGAAATGAAAGGACATCTAAAATTGATTTTCTTAGCTCGTCAAATTGTGCTGAAAATTCTCCTAAAAACTGCCTTTTTGAAGAAGTATGTTGCAATTTCGTTGTACTTGCGATTAAATTCGCCATTCCTTCTGCTTCCACTAAATCAAGTTTTCCGTTTAAGAAGGCTCTGTAAGAAAATTCTCCATTTAAGGCAAATCTTAAATTGATTGAAAGCAAAGTTTGATAAAATTCTTCCAATATAAAAGGGCTTCCGTGTAATGCAAATTCAATACAATCTCCCCCTGTAAAGCTAAAAGGTGCTTTAAAATAAGTAACCAAGCATTCGTCTAAAAATTCGCCATTTTTTAAAATTTTAGCAAGAAAAGTGTGGTTTGGAATTAGTTTTTCTTCCTTAATTTTGAAAGCTTTTGCAATTTCTATAATTTTTGAATTTTCACAAGATGCACGAACAACATTAACAGCAGAACCTAATCCGCCAGATATTAAAGCAAAAATTCCATCACTTGTTTTATAATTCATCTTTCTTTAAAAGGGTTGTAAGTTTCCTTTAAAATGATTTCACTTTCATCTTTTAAATTGAAGTTTGGAATGTGTTTTAGCCTTTGAACCGAATTGCCAACTTTAATATTAAAATCAAATGTATCAACTGATAAAAACTTGTTAAAATGAATTGCTATAACGGCTGATGCAAACAAAATTAATAAAAATGTTACAAACATAATTATGATAAATTCAATTAATATAAAAAACATATTTATATTAATAATTATATAATTTAATTCAAATATATTTTGGAAAGATTGCTTGTTTCCTGTGTTAAATTTGCCCCTTTTAACATTTTGGAAAGTGCATCAATTTGTTGTTTAGAAAATGTTTTTGCATTCATAACATAATTTTCAAAGGCTTCAACTGCGAAAGGACACCAATTTTTTGCAATTTCAAGCATCTTTTCTGCATAAACCCTGATTTCATACTGTGCATGTGGATGAGCTCTTAAATTCACGAAGTGTAAGAAGTTGTGAAGGTCTATTTTCCAATAAAATTCTGTGTAATAATTGAGTGTTAAATTCATTCTTGCCAGCTCTCTTGCAAAGTTGACATCTTCACTTAGGAAAAATTCATAATCTAAATAGCATTTTTTTGCATCTTCTTCCAAAATGGATTGCACTTTTTTTGCAAGTTCAAACGACAAAACTTCCCCACTTCCTTGTTTATTGTTTTTTGATTGCATCTGCATTCTTTCCAGCTCTGGAATGTAATATTCATTTGAAAGAACGGAATATCTAGCTGAATATTCATTTATGCTCGCCGTTCTATGCCTTATCCACTGCCTTGCAACGAAAATTGGCATTTTTAAGTGAAGTTTGATTTCGCACATTTCTAAAGGCGATGTGTGTTTGTGTTTTACGAGGTAGCTTATTAATGCTTTATCATCACTGACACTCTTCGTTCCTGCACCATAACTGACCCTTGCAGCTTGCACGATGGCTTCGTCATTTCCCATAAAGTCTATCACACGAATAAATCCTTTATCTAAAATATCAAATTTTTGACCTAACAATTCCTTCATCTTTTTCGTAAAACAAATAATCAAACTTTAATATAATATAAAATATAAAATTCAAGTAAAATTTTTAAACTTGATATGAAGCACAACCAAGCGGAAAGGTTTTTAACTTAAATCTTGCTAACAAAGGAGAAAAATTCGCTATAGATGGCGAAAGGATGGAAATTTTTAATGCCATTTCAAGTGATGACGATATTAAGCCAATTTTAGATGCAAGAAATAAAGGAAACATAAAAGAACATAAATCAACACTTAAAGAATTTATAAAAGAGCAAGAAGAGGCAATATTGTTTTATAACAAATCAAGATAATGCGCAATTATCCATAAAAAGGCTTGATATTTCATAAAACATATTGTATTATGTAGTATGTGAGGAGTTTTTACTTAGGGGTTGGAGGTTAATTTTTAATAGGTATTGTATATGTTAAAAATCTTTTCACAATCCATTCTAAAGCAACTAATTTGTAATCAATTGTATCTATACTTAAGTTTGGCAATGTTGAAATACAGCGGTTTTTAAGATTTTCTAACGAAATTTGAGATATTTGACGATTATTAAAAGTAGTCATTACCCAACTTTCCTGTATTATATTATTGAAAACACAATATTCGTAAGAGCCTTGCCCAAAAATATTAATGATAAGAGTATTTGCTTCAGTTTCCCATAATGTTTTATCAGTTTCAGATTTTTTTGCTTTAATAATTAATAATTTTATTTTATTGATTATTTCATGTGCATATTCGCTATTTTTAACAATTCCAATATATTCAGCAGGAATTTTGAATATATTGTATACAAAATGTAAGAAAAACCATAATATTAAAGGGCTAAATAACATTAAAAGATTTTTAATAATTAATAAATCTTTTGCATGTTCTATCACTGCATTCATACCTTGAAAAATTAATAAAAAGCCAATTCCGACAATGAAAAACAATGCTGAACCAAGTTTTCTTTGTAAAGTTTTTTTGAAGGCAATTGCAATGCTTTTTTTAAATATTGTTTTCCAGCATTGAAACACATAATTTGAACTAATTTTCACAATTTTATTTTTTCCACAACTCTAATCATAATTTAATTTCATTAATTCTCATTTGTCAAGCCTTTTTGTGGATAAGTGTGAGATAATGACAAAAACACTTGACATTTCGTGAAAATAATTTAAAAAACAAAGAACACAATTGTAATTCTGATTATGACGAAAAATTATATCTTCACAAGTGAAAGTGTTTCTCCGGGACACCCAGATAAAACCTGTGATGCAGTTTCTGATGCCCTTCTTGATTTCGTTTTAAGTAAAGATAGATATGCAAGATGTGCCTTTGAATGCTTTGCAACGAAAGATAATCTAATCATCGGCGGTGAAACGAAAATAAATGGCTATTCATTAACAAAGGAAGATGTTGAGCTTGTGGCAAGAAAAACTCTTGAAAATATAGGTCATAAATCTGAAGGCTTTCATTTTGAAAATGTCAAGATTACGAACCTAATTCACAGACAATCGCCAGATATAGCAATGGGGGGAGATGAAGATGAAGGAAAGGAAGAAGGAGCGGGAGACCAAGGAATAATGTTCGGTTATGCTTGCAGTGAAACGGAAGATTTAATGCCTGCCTCAATTTATTATGCACATAAAATTTTGCAAAATATTTGGTCTTCAAGGCTTTTACTTCAAGGTTTGGGGGTTGATGCAAAAAGTCAAGTTAGCCTTATTTATGAAGACGGAATTCCCATTGGTTGCCATTCTGTTACTCTTTCAATTCAACACAGAGAAGAAATTTCTTTGGCAGAGGTTAGAAAAATGGTTATTCCAGTGATTGAAAAGACACTTCCTAGAGGTTGGCTTCCTGAAGCGGAAAGAATTTTTATTAACCCAACAGGAAGGTTTGTAATTGGGGGGCCAGTTTCGGACACAGGGCTTACAGGAAGGAAGATAATCGTTGATACTTACGGGGGAGCTTCCCCTCACGGAGGCGGTGCATTTAGCGGAAAGGACCCTACAAAAGTTGATAGGTCAGCAGCTTATATGGCAAGATATATCGCAAAAAACATTGTTGCAAGTGGATTTGCAAAAAGATGCACTATTCAATTAAGTTATGTTATTGGAATTGCGAAACCTGTTTCAATTTACATTAACAATCACGGAACAGGGAAGGTAAGCGAGAAAGAGCTAATTGAAGTGATAAATCAAAGGTTAGATTTAACACCAAAAGGAATTAGGACTTATCTTGACTTAAACCGCCCAATTTACTTGCCTACTTCAAGCTTCGGGCATTTTGGAAGAAAGGGTTTTAGCTGGGAAGATGTAAATTTAATGAAGTGATTTTTGAAATTCTTGTAATTTAATAATAAAAAAGAGTTGCAAAATAAATTTGAAATTCTTGTAATTTAATAATAAAAAAGAGTTGCAAAATAAATTTTTCCATTTAACAAATTGGAAATTAATTTATAAAAAAATGTTAAGAAATAAGAAGTTTATAATTGGCATTGCGATTGTTTGTGTGCTTATCATCATATTAATTTTTGCTTTTATTGTTTCATCAATTAACAAGCAAGCTCAAATCAACTATGTTGAAAGTTTGGAATCAGCTCAAAATTCTTTTTCCGAGGAAGCAAAGATGATGTTAAAACTGCAAAACAGCGATATTTCATTAGGAAATAAGAATGCTCCAGTGCAAATTATTTCTTACGATTCTTATTCTTGTGTTCATTGCGCTAAGTTTTTTAGTGTTATTTTCCCTTTAATTGAGGAAAATTATATAAAAACGGGCAAGGTTATTTTCATTCATAGGGAATTTCCTTTGGATGTAACAGCTTTAACTGCAACAAAATTAATGAAATGTTTTTTTAAGAAAAATCCCAATCAAGAAAAAGCATTCAACCTAATTGCTGGCATTTACGAAACACAAAAAGATTGGGGCGGAAGTGAAGATTATCAAGAAAAATTAACCCAAATTTTTGAATTTGCCAACTTCAGCAAAAAAGATTCAGAAAATTGCCTTAAAAACGAAGAACTTGAAAATCAAATTTTAGAAGAAAGATTGCAATCTTCAAAAGTCCTGAAAATAATGGCTACTCCAACATTTTTTATCAACGGAGAAAGGCTTAATGGTGATTATAGCTACAAAAATTTTGAAAGCATTATTGAAAACACATTAAACGAAAAATAATTTTATGTTTGCAAGAGTAAAAACTGTTGCTTTCTGCGGAATTACTGCGGAATTAATCAATGTAGAAGTGCATATTTTTTCTGGACTTCCAAGTTTCAACATTGTTGGTCTTGCAAATAAGGCAGTTTCGGAAGCTAAAGAAAGGGTTAAATCTGCCCTTTTGATGATGGGTGTTAGCCTGCCTGCAAAAAAGATAACCGTCAATCTTTCCCCTGCAAACATTTATAAAGATGGCAATCATTACGATTTGGCTATTGCAATTGGTATTTTATGTGCTTTAGGGGTTTTAAACCAAGAGCAAATAGAAAAATTTATTTTCTTGGGTGAGCTTTCACTTAATGGAGACCTAAACCCAATTTATGGCATTTTATGTGCTGGAAATTTTGCTTTTTTAAATGAATTAGGTCTGGCATTTCCCTTATCAAACGAAGAAGAAAGCACATTTATCAACACCGCAGTGCCTTTAATTGCAAGCCATTCTTTGAAAAACTTGATGCAAATTTTAAGCGGAGAATTATTTTACGAAAGAAGTTTTAAATACAATCCAAAACAACAGGAATTTAGCAAAGATTTCAAAGATGTTAAAGGGCAAAAGCAGGCAAAAAGAGCATTTGAAATTGCAAGCATAGGTGGGCACGATGTTTTAATGATAGGTCGCCCTGGTTCTGGCAAATCAATGCTTGCGGAAAGAATGCCTTCTATCTTATCTTCCCCTAATTCGGAAGAACTGCTTGAAATTAGCATAATAAATTCTATTTCTGGCAACACAGAAAACATAACGGATGCAAAACGCCCATTTAGAAGCCCCCACCATTCTTCTTCAATGGTTTCTTTGATAGGTGGTGGAAGGACGGTAAAGCCGGGTGAAATTACTCTTGCACATAATGGAATTTTATTTCTTGATGAATTTGCCGAATTTCCAAGTTTTGTTTTAGATGCCCTTAGAACGCCGATGGAAACAAATGAAGTGCATATAGCAAGGGCGGAAGGTCATGTTACTTTTCCTTGCAAATTCCAACTTATAGCCGCAATGAACCCTTGCAAATGTGGTTATTTAGGTGATGCCAAAAAAGAATGCTCTAAAGTGCCTCTATGTGGAGAAAATTATATGCAAAAAGTCTCAGGACCCATACTTGAGCGAATTGATATACACATTTCTGTCAACCCTGCATTTCAAAATTCCGCTTTATCTTTTGAAAAAACAGAAGAAGAATCTTCAAAAACCATCTTAGAAAGGGTGAAAAATGTTAAAAAATTCATAACTGAAGAAAGGGGGCAAAACGAATTTTCAAATTCAAAAATACCATCATCTCGCCTTGAAGAATTCTGCAATTTAACCGAAGATGTAATTCAAATTTTAAACAGTGCCAGCGAAAAGTTCCATTTTTCCTTACGAGAATTACATAAAGTGATTAAAGTTTCAAGGACTATTGCTGATATGGAATTTTCAAAAGAGATAACAAAAAAACACATCTTAGAGGCTTTAAATTATAGAAGTTCTAGTTCTAAAAGTGCTTTAAATTAAGTGCTATAAAGCTATGTGCTTGAAAAGTG
>CAZFPN010000039.1:0-8216 GCA_964521015.1 uncultured Rickettsiales bacterium
CTCGGTTGAAGTCAAGAATTAGGTCTTCGTTATAAATTCGTGAAAGCCAGCCACTTAAAGACGAAAACACATCAACCATCATAGGGATTATCGTCTGCTCCCACATTGCAACCCTTGCTTCCATCATGTTGTTATAGGTGTTATCGCCCGGAATGCCAAGCAATTGAGGTGGCACCCCAAAAGCAAGAGCAATTTCACGACTTGCCCCATTTTTGCTTTCCATAAAGTCCATTTCCTTTGGGCTAATTCCCATTTCCTTCCAATCAAGCCCCCCTTCCAAAAGCAATGGCTTACCTGCGTTTGCGATGCCTGAAAATTGTTCGTTTATTTGGTCTTTTAAGTTTGCATATTGTTCTTCGGTGAGAGCTCCGTAGCCATCTTCCCCGCCTTTCACAACCAAAGCTCCACTTGGACGTGCGGAATTTTGCAGTAATGCTTTTGCGTAATTTGAAGCTTCGTTGTGCTGGTCTATGGCATATTTAGCGCATTCAATTGAGGAAAGTCCGTAATAATCGTTTAATGGGTGGAAGTTTTTCAAGTGCAGAATGTCGCATTTTTCGCTTGCGGTGAAGTAGAAATCTTTAAATCCTGATGGGTGCGAAAGCCTGTATCCGCAAATTTCATCGTTTTTATCAAGCAGGACTGTGGTTTTATCTGGTCTTAAAAGTGCTATTTCAAAGGGCTTTCCTTTAAACATCATCATCCTTAAAAAAGCATTTCCCGAAATGAGTTTGTGGCTGTAAATCCCTTCAAAAAATTCAAAAGTGCTGGTGAATTTGTTTGGCTTTTTCAAGATGTTAAGTGCTGGGTGGCTTGAAATTTCGTGCCTTTTCCCCTCCACCTCCTTAAACAGCCTGAAAGGAATGAAGCTTGCACCCCCTGCCAAAAGGCGAATGCACCTATGGGCGACGATGTTTTTGATGTATCCTTCCTGCGAAAAAGTGTAATAATTGCTGGAAGACCACTGCGCCGAACCTCCGCTGAGAAAAAAGGTTTTATATTCCATATTTTCTGTTTTTTGAGCTGGTTTTGATTTTAAAAAAGAAAATTTCATCATGATACTTGCAAATTGATTAAACCTAATTTATGATATAGTTGTTATTTTTAGTAAGCAAAAATGAAAAAATTTTTATTGGTTGCCATCGTGCTAATTTCTTGTGCGAAAAATGGGAATGTGAAGGAAGTGAGCGAAATTCCTGCTTGGTTTTTGGAAGCAAGTGTTGGGACTTCACAAATTTATGCAACAGGAACAGGGGCAAACAAGGAAGAAGCTGTTAATTCTGCACTTTCCAATGCTATTTCGCAAATTAAAACAAGTGTGAGTTCTTCAGTCAGGACAGAATCGCAAATCACAGGAAATAAGCTGGAAGAAAGCATGCAAGTGCGGGTTAGTGCCGAAGTTGAAAGGTTTTCTCTTGGGGGGTATGATATTACAAACATCGCTTTTCATAAGCCTTCAAAAGTGTTTTATGTGCAGGTTGTGATTGATAAATTCAAGATATATAACGAAAAATTGGCGGAATATGAAACGAAAAAAAGCGAAATTGAAAACCTGCTGGAAGGTGCGAAGGGGCAGAATTTAGTGGGGCAAATTGAAGGTGCGAAGAAGGTTTTTGAAGCCTCAAGAGGCTTAAGGGGGGATGCCCTAATTCTTTACGCCCTAAACAAAAATTTTAACCTAAGAAGCGAATTGGGGTTGATTTCTTCTTTTGAAAACCATTATAAAAAGCTGATTTCAAAGCTTTCAATTGAAGTTGAAGCGCCAGCGGGCTTGAAAACAATCGCTGAAAATATCGTCAAAAATCAAGGTTTTAGGCTTGGAAAGGGGGAAATTTCAATCAAAATCACAACTGAAAGCACAAAAGGAAAGGTTTATGATTTATTTTTCGCCCGCACCCTAACGAATTTTGAAATTTTCGCAAGCGGAGAAAAGCTAAAAGGCAAGGTTTTCACCTTCAGGGCGACCTCTTCAATTGGCGAAGAAGAAGCTTATAAAAACAGCTTAAGCGACTTCAAAGAACAATTTGAAAACACTTTATTATTTATGTTATGAAAATTACATTTGTTTGCACGGGAAACATTTGCCGTTCACCTTTGGCGGAGGGTATTTTAAGGAGTATTGCACCGAATTTGCAGGTTTGTTCAAGGGGAATTCAAAGTTATCACGAAGGCGAACAGCCAGATTATCGCGCACTTAAAGTTGCAAAGGAAAATGGAATTTCAATGGAAGGAATAAAAGCGACACAACTTAAAGTTGAAGATTTAATTGAAAATGACTACATTTTCGCCGTGACAAAAAAACATAAAGAGCAAATTTTAAGATTCTGCCCCCCTGAACTTGCACCAAAAGTCCATGTTTTACTTGAATTTGTGGGGCTTGAAAATCATTCAAATGACGATATTCTTGACCCTTACTACGGAACGGAAGAAGATTTTGCCGAAACATTTAAGATAATTTTGAAATCCTGTCAAAAGCTAGTTGAACATTTTAAGACAAAGGCTTGAATAAATTTCAAGCGAAGTTTAGAGTTTGAAGGCTTTCAACCGAAAAACGAATGAAAGCCAGCAAAGAAACAGCTTTAACTAATTTGATATATGCAAGCATATGAAAACATATGCAGATACTATATAAATCATAATTTTGTAAAATGCAACTATTTTTTTACTTTTTTTTTATATATTTTGCTTACTAATTACAAAATAAAGATTGAAGATTTCAATTATTAATGTATAATTGATGAAAAATTTATTTTTAGATATATCATTTCCTGTCAGTTTGTGTAATTTTTATGCAAGCTCTATTGAATTTTTTACAAATGTTCAGATTGCGAAAAATGGCTTTGAATCAAGGTTTATCTTGAGTGATTTTGGCAGAAGGAAGTTCAAGCTTGAAGAAGAAATTTTTTCGCCTGAAAAAGTTCTTGAAATTTTAACATTTTTTCAACTTGCGAAAGGTCGTGGTTTTTCTTTTCGGTTCTTAGATAAGCTTGATTTTCAAGGCAAAAATGAAAATTTGACGGAAGCTGAAGGAGTTTTTTACCTTACAAAAAGCTATCAAATTCAAGGAAAGGAGCTAAAAAGATTAATTACAAAACCACAAAATGGTAAGGTGGAAATTTTTTCTTCTGGTGAAAAATTGACCGAAGGGAAAGATTTTAAAGTTGATTATTTAACAGGAAAAATTGTTTTTTTCAATCATTTTCTTGATGTAAAGACATATTTTGATTTTGATGTTGAGGTGCGATTTGAAAACGACGAAATTCTTGTAGAGCAAGATAAATCAGGGAATTTAACCTTAAAAAATTTGATTTTAACCGAAGTTTTATAGTTTTTATGATGGAAGAAAAAAGAGAAACATTTATTTTATGCATAAAAATTGGCGATGAAAACTTTACTAATTCGCCTTTTAATTTAAAAATTCAAGAAGAAAATTATCAATCATTAAAATCATTAAATTTCTCGCACGATAATGATGGCAGAACACTTATTGAATTTGAAGGTAAGATGGAAAATATGGTAAGATTTCAAGGCAAAAAGGTTGAATTATTCTACTTTAACCACAGTATTGGCAAAAAATTTAAGCAAAAAATGGTGATAAACAAAATTTTAAAAAGCGAAACGAAAATCATTTTTGAATGTGCCAGCCTGAAAAAGCTCCTTGAATTTGGAAAGCCAGCTTTTTTTTCAATGAATTGTCGTGCAAATTTTGGCGATAAATCTTGCAAAGTTGATATCAAAAAATTCAGTATTGAAGGCATAATTTCAGGTTTTAATAAAGAAAAGGATGAAATTTTGGACGAACATTTATTAATTTCAAATCCTACTATTTTTGAAGGTGGCAAAATACAAATAGGAAATTGTTTTTTTATTGTTTTAATTGCAAAAAATGGGTCAATAACTATCTTAAATGAAACAAAAATAGACTTCATAACAGGGACAAAATATTTACTTATTCCATCTTGCAATAAAACCTTGAAAACCTGCTTAAATACTTATAAAAATGCGATTAATTTTCAGGGCGAGCCTTTCATTTTTGAAAAACTTTCAAGCTCCTCTTTTTAACCTTTCAATTTCAAGATTAATTTCTTTAACTCTCGCAAAATCATTGATTTTTAAGGCATTTGACTTTTCCTCATTCAAGTTTTGCAAGACAAAATCTGCATAAATTTTTTGATAAAAACTTTTTGGTTCCGTAATTTTTAATGGATACTTTTTAGCAATTTCTTCATTTATCGCAATGTCAAATAATTCTCCATTCACGATTTTTTCCAGTTTTTTGGAAGAAAAGGGGACAAAGTTTTCAAGATAATAGTCGCTTTTGAAGAAATCTGGAAATTTTAAAAAAAGTGCGAATAAAAGGCAATCTTTAGAGGAAAATTCGCTTTTTTCAAGGGAAATTGCGGGCTTGCTTTTTAGTGGAATTTTTTTCATTTGAAAAATCTTATTTTTAATATAAGATTGATAATTTTTTTTTACAATCGCATCGGTGATTTTTTCGCAAAATGCAAGCACCTTACTTTCAAACATTGCCATCTGATTTGGGTTTGAAAAATTTATTTCTTCGCTAAAAAGTTGAAAAATTCTTTCATAGAGTGGAATTCTTTTTTGCAATTTTTCCTCCATTTTGTCGCGCCCATTTATTGTTAAAAATTCATCCGCATCTTTCGTTTCAAGCACAAGGAATGAAAGTGTTTTTTCAGGACTAATAAATGGCAAGCACATTTCAACTGACCTCCTTTCGGCTTTTCTTCCAGCTTCATCTGAATCGTAGCAAAAAATTATCTCGTTCGAAGAGGTAAATAAAATTTTGATTTGTTCTTCGGAAAATGCCGTTCCCATCTGTGCCACCGTTGATTTAAAGCCATTTTGGTGCATTTTAATTACATCCAAATACCCTTCTACGACAATCAACGGAAACTTCGTTTTTTTTGCCTTTTGAAGCCCATATATAACACGATTTTTCTTAAACAGCTCACTTTCTTTAGAATTTATATACTTTGCAAGCTTATGTTCTTCTTGCTCTTTTGTAAAAATTCTTCCACCAAAAGCCAAAACTTCACCTTTTAGACCACAAATTGGAAACATCACCCTGCCCGCAAAAGTGCTGTAAAAAGAGCCGTCAATTTTTTTACCTATTAAGCCTAGCTTTAAAAGTTCGTCAATTTTTTCTGGAAAATAGGAAAGCAAAAAATCACTTTCCTTGGGGCAAAAACCGATTTTGAAATCTGCAATTATCTCATCCGTCAACTTCCGCTTTTGCTTTAAATAATGTAATGCTGGCAAGCCATTTTCGGTTTTTAGTTGGCTTGCAAAAAGTTCGCACACTTTTTCTAAAATTGTCTTTTCTTCTAGGGTTTCTTTGCTTTCTGCTTTAAAAGTAGCAAGTTTTATTCCATAACTTTCGGCAATTTCTTTTAAAGCTTCGGGGAAGGAAATGTTTCTATACTCCTGTAAGAATTTGAATATATCACCACCTTTATGGCATCCAAAACAATAAAAAAACTTTTTTTCGTCATCTACTCGGAAAGATGGTGTTTTTTCGTTATGAAAAGGGCAAATTCCAATAAAAGATTTAGAATTTAATGCCTTTAATTTAATGAACTTTCCTATTAAAGAAGAAGGTAAAACTAGTTCTGCAACAAGGCTGACATTATCTTTCATTCTTTTTCGGCTATGATTGTTTCACCACAAACCATTCTTTGACCAAGTAAAACCTTGATTTTGAAGTTTAGCGGAATGTAAAGGTCAATCCTGCTACCAAATTTGATAAGACCGTATCTTTCCCCTGCTTCAAGGCTTTTTTCTGCGGAAACGGTGCATATTATTCTTCTTGCAATTAAGCCTGCAATTTGAACTACAGCAAACTTTCCTTGATTTGAATTTATGACAAGGGTATTTCTTTCGTTTTCTTCGCTTGCTTTATCAACACCTGCATTTAGGAACTTTCCAGGATGGTAGACAACCCTTTCCACAACCCCTGCAACAGGAGAGCGGTTGACATGCACATCAAAAACATTCAAGAATATGCTTATTTTGTGCATTTCTTCGTTTATTCCAATTTCTACAGGAGGGATTTTCCTTGAAATATCAACAATAATGCCGTCCGCTGGGGAAGAAACGATGCCTTCTGCTTTGTTTGTAATTCTTTCTGGGTCTCTAAAAAAATAAATGCACCACATTGAAACTAAAAGCATAATAAAACCTATTCCGTTGCTAATTAAAAAGCCTAATATAACAAGCAAAAAGGAAATGATTATGTAAGCATAACCTTCTTTATGGGTGTTTTTTACAACTTTAGATAGAAAATTTATTATCTCATCAAAAATAACCTTCAAAAACATAAAACAAAACTAAATATAATTATATCCTTAAACATATTTTTTTTAAATTGCAACATTTTTTTTAAAAAATATTTCTTGCAATTCATTTTTTTTTGTCACATAATGAATAAAATAATTTTATGTTATGAGGTTTTTATTGTGTTTTTTCTGTTTTTTTGCGAATATTTTTGCAGTTGGAAATTACAAGTCTGTAAATCAGAAATGGGAAGTTAAGGGGCTTGAACCTAAGGAATTAACCCTTGAAGAAGAGGGAACGAGGGAAATTACCATCAAAAAAAGAGAGACTTATAAAGCGGGTGATGGAAGGGAAATTTCTTACCTTGCTGATAGAAATGATGATTTTTACATTTTGCTTGGATACAACAATTCGCTTAAAACAAGGCTTTCTAATTCCCTTTTCAAAGAAAATGCAAGTCTCGGTTTTGCGAAACCTATAATAGATAGACGTTTTGGAGGGGAGCTATTTTTTGGAAAGAACTTTAATCAATTTGCACTAGAATTTGGGGTTGATTACAATATGGTTTATGTTGATTTTCCTGCACCTTCGGTTGCAAAGGCTGGCATTCACACAATTGCACCTTCTTTAAGGCTGATTTACTCGTTTCCAATCAATGATTTTGCCTTTTATTTTGGGGGAGGTTTTGGAATTGCAATTGTTGATTTTGTTAAAGGAGACAAATATAAAGCAAAATATTCCCCACAATTTGGCTTTTTAACTGGTGTTTCATATGATTTTAATGAATATTTAGATTTCTTCTTTGGCTACAAATTTTTACACACAAAAAGCAATAAATTCCTGCTAGAAGAAGAATATACAACTGGAACTTCTTCTCATAACTTAAACTTTGGGGTGAAAATTAAATTTTAAATTTTTCTTGCATTTTGAAAATAATTGCTTTATGCTTCTTTGTTAGAGTGTTATGTTTTTATGTTTGAGGTTATATTATTTGCTCTTTTTACGGCATTTTTAGTTTGGAAGTTGAAAGGTATTTTAGGAAAGGAAGACGAAGGCTTTACCCCTAAATCATTCACTAAAATCAAGGATATTACAAACATTGTAAGCGAAAATTCAAACACCACAATTGAAACTAAAAAAGACTTAAAAGAAAAAAGGAAACTTGAAATTGACGAAGAAATCAAGGAAAATTTGGTTAAAATTAAGCCTGAATTTGAAATTTCTTATAAGCTACTTTCTTCAAATCTACCTTCTGGGGTTTTCAATATAAGGCAATTTTTAGAAGGTGCAGAAACCCTTTTTTCTGACCTGCTTGAAGCAAGAAATAGTAAGGATTTAAGTGTGATTGCTCCGCAAACATCGGCAAACACTTTACGAACTTTGGAATTGGTGATTGAGAACGAAAAATCAACAAAACCTTTTCAAAAAATTCAACTTGTTAAAGTGGAAAGCATTGAAATCGAAGACTTAATTGCTTTTCAAGAAGGCGGTGCAAAAATTAGAATAAAAATTTTATCAGAGCAAATTAGATATTCAAAAGAAGGTGATGAAGTTAAGGAAGGCAGTCTTACAATTCCTGCAAAATTTGTTGATTTTTTAACTATTGAAAGAGTTTTACAAAATAAAAATTTTACTTGGGTTCTAACTTCAATTGAATAATATGCTAAACCTTACATCGCTTGGATTTGTTGGCGGAATATTAGGTTTTTCTTATCTTTCAAGTAATTATTTTGCACAAAAATTAAAGCTAAAAATAATAAGATTTTTTTACACGAAGCATCATCATACAGAAATTACAAATTTTTTAACAAAACTTTTACTGACATGTCTTGCCCCTTTGTTTTTTATTGTGATATCTTCAATTTTAAGCTTCGCACTGCCAAATGTTTTGCATAAACTTGATAGCTTTTTTACACAAA
>CAZFPN010000040.1:0-8186 GCA_964521015.1 uncultured Rickettsiales bacterium
TCGGTCACAGGAGTCTCTAAAAATCTTGGACCCGGGTCTTCCGTTGGAACAATCTCGAGCATTTTTTCTTCAACTTCTGCAGAAGTAAGAAGGTCTTCGTTAGATTCTTCAAGAAGGAAAGTAATTTCTTGGTCCTCGTCTTGTTTAGTATTCGGGGAGTCCGCAAAGCCAGTAGAAGGTCGTTTTCTGGGTGCTGCCATGTTGAGTACCGTTTTTTGAGTTTTACATTAATCAAATTCAGCACTCCACGATAGTCTGCATTTGAAAACTCAAAATAGCCAAAAATCTTTTCTAAAGTGTCGCCGTTTTTAACTATATATTCAATCGTTTCTTCCGTTTCCACCTCTTCCGAAAGCTCAATCAAAGGCTCAAGTTCTATGCCATTTTCAAGTTGCTTTTCTAAGTAAAAAGGTTGAAATTCATCAATAGTTTCTTGTTTTAACTTGAAACCTTCCGTCTTTGAAATTGTAATTCCAAAAAGTGTGCCAAAAAACAGCACAATGCCAGCGATTATAAGCCTGTTATTCATTGATTTTTTCAATATTTCCTTTAATTATCAGCTTTTTTTCTTTTGAGTTTGACATAATCTTGTTTCCAACAGCACTTCCTTCAAAATTTCCGTCTTTTGAATTTAGAGCAAGATATTCCAAGATTTTCAACCTTGAATCTTTTGAAAAGCCAAGTTTTAGCTGTAAATTTTCTTTTACTAAAATCGTCCCATTTGGTTTTTGAATTTGGTAAGATAAATTAACGAAATCTCCGCAAAAGAAAGGCTTTTTTGCAAGTAAAGATGCCTCACTTTCCCAAATTTTTGCCTCAGAAATAACACCTTTAATGTTTAAATTCGCTTTCCCTATAATATCTTTTACCAAGATTTTTACAATTCCAGATTGTATTATTCCATTTTCATTTAATTCAATCAAAGGTTGTAAAACACCTAATTTATTAACGAAAATTTCAACTCTTTCGCCTTTATTAGAAAGAATTAATGCTTTATGTAAAATGTTATAAAATTCCTTATTTTTAGCAATTTGTGATGTCAAAATTCCTTGCTTGGAATATACTTCATCCCCTTCTTCGTTTAAAATTCTTATGTCAATAACATATTCGCTGCCACAAAGGCTGACAATTTGGTTTTTTTGGGAAAACGAACGAGCATTTATCCTAAAATTTGGGACTTCAAAAGAATTTTTAGATTCGGCATTTTTAATTTCAGATGTAATTTTTCCCACTGATTCAATTGTTTTGTCAAAAGTTGTAAAATCAAGCTTTATCGCTTCTTTAGCTGACACTTCGGTTTGTGGGCGGTTTAAAGATTCTGCCCTCTTTTTATTGTAAAGCGAAAGAATTCCATAAAATACAAGGGCAATGCCGAGGTAGTATAAAAATTTATTGTCCTTCAAAAACATAACTAAAATAATGAGTTGACATCTAAATTAAAGCCGATATGCTCAAGGCACTGCTTCGTTAAGCACCTTCCACGGGGCGTTTTGACAATGAAGCCATTTTGAATGAGGTAGGGTTCAATGATGTCTTCAATGCCGTCCTTTTCTTCGGAAATCCCAGCGGAAATTGTTTCAAGCCCCACTGGCCCCCCGTTATACTTCGTTGCGATAAAATTGATATAATTAATATCCCCCTTATCAAGACCGAGGCTATCAACTTCCAGCCTTTGAAGAGCATTTTCAGCGATTTCAAATGTTATTTCGCCAGTTTTTGAAAGCACTCCTGCGAAGTCTCTCACCCTTCTTAAAAGACGCAGTGCAATTCGGGGCGTTCCCCTTGCCCTTTTCGCAATTTCCCGTGCCCCTTCCGCCGTTATTTCAACCTGCAAAAACCTTGCCCCCCGCAGAACAACCGCCGTTAATTCTTCTTTGTTGTAAAATTCAAGGTTGCATAAAATTCCAAATCTGCCACGAAGAGGGGCGCTTATCATTCCAAACCTAGTTGTAGCACCGACTAAAGTGAATTTTGGAAGGTCAATTTTGATGGTTCTAGCCGAAGGCCCTTCGCCGATGATTATATCAATTGCGAAGTCTTCCATTGCGGAATATAAAATTTCCTCAACTGCGATGGAAAGCCTGTGAATTTCGTCTATAAAAAGGACATCGTTTTGTTCAAGATTTGTCAAAATTGAGGCTAAATCCCCCGCTTTGGTTATCGCAGGGCCAGAAGTTGATTTAAAGCCAACCCCCATTTCGTTTGCGATGATTTTCGCTAATGTCGTTTTCCCCAGTCCCGGTGGGCCGTAAAAAAGGGTGTGGTCTATCTGTTCGTTCCTTTTTTTGCTTGCTTCAATGAAGATTTTTAGGTTTTCCTTCAACTTGCTTTGCCCGATAAAATCTTTTAAAGATAAAGGTCTTAAGGCAAGTTCGTCTTCGTCAAGTTTTTTTGAGGTAAGAATTCCACTTTTCATTCAATAAAAATAAATTTAAACAAAAATAAAAGTAATGTTCGCAAAAATGCAAAGTCCGATTAAAAACTTGATTGAAAAACCAATCTTTTCCTTGCTGTGAAGGGCGAAAGCTTGAGTTTGTTCGTCAAAATACATCACTTTAATAATTCTTAAGTAATAATAACTTGAAATTATTGATGCAACAACTGCCACGACCGCAAGAAGATATTTCCCCCCACCAATCAACTGAACAAGAACAGCATATTTTGCAAAAAACCCAGCAAGAGGAGGGATTCCCGCGCTTGAAAACATAAAAACTGCCATAGCAAAAGCGAGGAATTTGTTTGATTTCGCAAGCCCCGAAAGGTTTTCCACCCTGCCTTTATATTCAGGATTTCTACTTAAAGCCGAAATTACAGCAAAAATTCCAACATTTATAAAGGTGTAAATTATGAAATAATAAAGCACGAATTGAGGCAAGAAATTCACCGAGAAAAAGCTTAAAACAAAACCCATATGAGCGATTCCGCTGTAAGCTAAAATCTTCTTAATTTCATTTTGACGAAGCGCCCCCAAAGCCCCAACCAGCATTGAAATTCCAGCAAGAATCGTGATGACATCAAAAAAAGCGGAAATTCCGTTTGGTATGTGTGCGATTTTGGAAAGTAATATCTTAAGCATCACGAAAAAAGCCATGATTTTAGGCGCAATTGAAATAAAGGAAAGCGAAGAAGAGTTCATTCCAGAATAAACATCAGATGCCCAAAAGTGGAAAGGGAAGGTTGTCGTTTTGAAGAAAAGCCCGAAAAAAAACATCAAAAAGCCGATTATAAGACCAATTTTGTTTTGCTCTAAAAGGGTTGGCTCAACTTGATTTAGCTCAAAATTTCCCCCTGCAAAGCCATAAACCAAGGAAAGCCCGTAAATCATCACACAAGAAGAAACGGCACCGATTAGGAAGTATTTCATCGCAGATTCGTTTGATTTCGCATTTTCCCTGTTTAACGAAGCGATTATATAGCCTGCGATTGAAGTTAACTCAATTCCAAGATAAAGCCCTATCATATTTTCCGAAAAAATCGCAAAAAGCATGCCAGCAAAGGAAAGTGCTATCATTGGGTAAGTTTCAAAGCGAGAAACCTGAAGACGTCTATCGTTTGCAATTATTATAATGGAAGTAATGGCAATGAAAGCGATGATTACTTGATAAACCCCCCCCATAATTAAGGCAAAAGGGAAGCTTTGAACTGCACTTGCAAAGTCAAATGCATTTTTCAATGGCAAAAAAGCAAGCAAAATTCCAAGTATGGAAATTATAATTGAAAAGGTTTTTGCAATTCTTTCCTTAAGAAAAACACCGAAAAAGATTGTCAAAACCGCCAAAACCCCTGTTAAAAAAGGGCTTAAAAAGTTCACACTATGCATAACTTAAATATTTTATATTTTTTTTTAAAGTTAAACTTGAATTTTAAAAAAATCAAGTTAAATATTTAATATAAATAAAATTTTTTAAGCAGATGTCAAAAAAAAATGAATTGAAAAAACTGCCCCTAGTGGCAATTAGGAACATAATTGTTTTCCCCAATGTCATTACACCTTTGTTTATTGGAAGGGAATTTTCTGGCAATGCTGTCAATAATGCACTTGAAAATAATGCGCAAATCGTTGTAGTAACCCAAGTCAACCCTAATACTGACGAAATTGAACCTGTCAACCTTTATCACGTTGGAACACTTTGTAACATCGCACACGTAAGCAAAGTTGCAGATTCTAACGAGCAAAAAATCATCCTTGACCCAGTTCGCAAAATAAGAATTATTGAAGTTGAAAAAAGCTCTGATAAAACCATGTTTTTAGCAGAATTTGAACATTTAGATGACGATATAATGACAGAAAAGAACAGGCTTGATGCCAGCATTTTGAGAAGTGTATTGACAAAAACAGTCAACGAATATGTCGCAATGAACGGGAAACTTCCTCAAGATATTCTTTCCCTTATGTTTCAAGTTGAAACCATTGATGTTTTCACCGATATAGCCTGTTCCATCGCCCCAATGCCAGCAAGGGAAAAGCAGAATTTACTTGAAGAAACCAGCATCGTTAAAAGGCTTGAGGCTCTGCAAGATGTATTCATTAAAGAAATCAATGTGCTAAATTACGAGCATTCAATTCAAGGAAAGCTGAAAGCATCCCTTAGTAAATACCAAAAAGAGGCTTATCTTAAAGAACAAATCAGTATTTTGAAAAAAGAACTTGATAGCATTGACGGAAACGGAGGCACAGATGTTGATAAATACGATAAACTTTCAAAAGACCTGCCACTTTCCCCTGAAGCACGAACAAAAGTGAAGGAGGAAATCAAAAAATTAGGCACAATTTCAAGCCTTTCTTCCGAGGGTTCAATCATCAAAGCTTACCTTGATAATGTTTTTGCATTGCCTTGGGGGAAGTTTTCAAATGCCGAAGTAACCATGAAACAAGCCAAAGAAATCCTTGATGGAGACCACTTTGGAATGGAAAAAGTCAAAGACCGCATCCTTGAATATATTTCCGTTCAAAAGAGGCTTGAAAAACCAAAAGGAGCCATTCTTTGCCTGCACGGAGCCCCAGGAGTAGGGAAGACAAGCCTTGTGAAATCAATTGCGAAGGCTATGGGAAGGGAATATGCCAAAATTTCACTAGGAGGAATGAGAGACGAAGCCGAAATTAGAGGGCATAGAAAAACCTACATCGGTGCTTTCGCAGGAAAAATCATCGCCGCACTCAAAAAAGCAGGCAGTTCAAACCCTGTGATTTTGCTTGACGAAATTGATAAAATAAGCGATAGTTATAAAGGAGACCCAGCCTCAGCATTACTTGAAGTTTTAGACCCAGAACAAAACAAAACATTCCAAGATAACTACCTTGAATTCGGTTTTGACCTTTCAAATGTGATTTTTGTCGCAACTGCAAACAGCCTCAACATTTCTTACCCATTGCTTGATAGGATGGATGTCATCACACTTTCAGGCTATACCGAAACGGAAAAAATGCAAATTGCAAAGAAATATCTTTTCCCCAAAGCCCTTGAAGCAACAGGCATTAAGCCAGAAGAAGTGGCTGTGGAAGAGCCAGTATTCCTGCACCTAATTCGCCATTACACAAAAGAAGCAGGTGTGCGAAGCCTTGAAAGACAAATCAATATTCTTCTTCGCAAAGTGTTAAAGAAAATTTTAGAAGAAGGCGAGATGAACCTGCCAATAACCCTTGCGGAAAGCGATGTTAAGGAATATCTTGGCGTCCCTCGTTATGATTTTGAAAAGCAAAATAAAGAAGACTTAATCGGTGTTACAACAGGGCTCGCTTACACCGAAGCAGGCGGAGACATCCTCATGATTGAAGCCGTGAAAGTCAAGGAAGGGAAGGGCGAAGTGAAAATCACAGGCAAACTGGGAGATGTCATGAAAGAAAGTGTGCAAACCGCATTTAGTTATGTGCAGTCCCATGCGGAAGCCTACGGAATTGATGTCGCAGAGCTTTTAAAGCACAACATACATGTCCACTTTCCCGAAGGGGCGACCCCAAAAGATGGACCTTCAGCAGGAATTGCCATCGCAACTTCAATAATTTCGCTATTTTCAGGGAAGAAAGTCAGCCGAGATGTCGCAATGACAGGTGAAATCACCTTAAGGGGCAAAGTTCTGCCAATCGGAGGGTTAAAAGAAAAGCTGATGTCCGCCGTGAGAAGCAAAATTTCAACAGTTCTAATTCCAGAAGAAAACAAGAAAGATTTAGAAGATGTCCCAGCTGAAATCAAGGAAAAGCTAAAAATCATTCCCGTTGGAAAAATGAGAGACGTCGCCCCTATTGCAATTTTATAGAATTTCCAAAATAATGATTAATTTTTGATGTCAAGTTTTGCATTACAACATCCGTTATAGAAATTTGAGAAACTATCATTTTTCTTGAAAAATTCATCGCAAACAATATCAAGCATCTTCAATTGCAGGATAAATTTTTGTAAATTTTCATAATACAGTTTAGGGAAAATAATTCTATTTTGTTATCATTTTGATGAAGCATAAATTTCAGCATCAAAGCATCGTGAATTAATCGTTGTTTAATTTAATTCCTCAAAAGATTCATCATCTAAATAGAAAAAATCAGTTGTCAAGAAAAATTTTTAAAAATGATATTTTACTCCGATAGAAATTTCATTCGTGATAACCCTGCTATTTTCCAAATCCGATTTCAAATACTCCGCCGAAATTGAAAAGTTGTCATTCGCGAAAAAGTTAGCACCAATACCGTATATAAGACCTTTCATAACGAAGTAGTTAGTATATGTAAATGTTTCCTCTCCATCTTGTCTTTTTAAGCCTAGTTTAGTATATGTAAATGTTTCCTCTCCATCTTGTCTTTTTAAGCCTAGTTTACCATAAATTTCAATGTTTTCAAATTTCGCCCCAGCTAAAACAGAGCCAGTAAAGAATTGTTTCATCTTAAATTCGTATTTTTTATTTTGACTTGTCAGATATGAGTGCTGATAGCCATTAAACCCTAGGCTTGCCTCAATTCCAAAAAATGCCGTTCCTTGTAGGTAATTTTTAAAACCAGCAACCAAATTGAGTGAGCCAGATTTATTTTTTTTAAAAGGGTTAATTTGACCGCTCCAGAACCCGTTATTTACCTTATTTTCATAAAAAGAAAGACCAACCCCAACAAAGCCTTTATAATTTTCAGCAAAAACATTAGAGCAGATAAATGATAAAAATATAAGTAAAAATCTCATAAAATCTCACAAATTAAAGTAAATAAATTTACCATAAGGATGACAAAATTATTTGTCAAGAAAAAAATTACAAAAACTTTCTTGCAATTTAAAAACTAATCGTTCAAGCAAAAAGCTCGAGCTTTTTTAAAAACGATGAACGGAAGAATTGTTTCCTGCGGTGGCTATTTGCCAAGCATAAAAATGACAAACGACGACCTTGCAAAAAAGGTTGATACAAGCGATGAATGGATAAGAACTCGCACTGGAATTACACAAAGGTTCATAATGCCAGACGAACAAAAAGTGACAGATATGGCTTTGGAAGCCAGTTTAATCGCACTTGAAGGGAAAGACGATGTTGACGGAATTATTTTTGCGACTTCAACACAAGACTTAAGCTTTCCAAGTTCCGCCTGCATTTTGCAAAGAAAATTAAGGGAAAAGGGCAAAAATGTTGGAGGTTTTGCGTTTGATATAATCGCTGCCTGTGCTGGCTTTGTTTATGCCATTTCCGTTGCCAATTCTATGATAAAATCTGGTCTTGGGAAGAAAATTTTAGTCATCGGGGCTGATGCAGTTTCCCGTGCTTTAAACTGGGAAGACAGGGAAACCTGTGTTTTATTCGGCGATGGAGCAGGTGCAATTTTGCTTGAAGCTGTGCCTGAAAGTGAAGAAAGCGGTATTATTGACTGCGAAATCAAAGCTGATGGGTCGCTTACAGAAATTTTAAAAACAAGCTGTGGCCCTGCTGACAAAAACATTCCTCTTCACATAATTATGAAAGGGAAGGAAGTTTTCATCCATGCTGTCAAGAAAATGTCCGATTCTATTGAAAGTTTAATTCAAAGAAACGGTCTTGCCAAAACAGATGTTGATTTTGTCGTTGCCCACCAAGCAAACATTAGAATATTAGAAGCAGTTGCCAAAGCTCTTGAAATGCCTGAAGAAAAGTTCGCCGTGACAATAACAAAACATGCAAACACTTCCGCTGCGAGCATTCCTCTTGCACTTTGGGAAAGCTTAAAAGAAGGAAAAATC
>CAZFPN010000041.1:0-321 GCA_964521015.1 uncultured Rickettsiales bacterium
CTTTTTTCCTTAAAAGAAGTTATTATGTTGTTTAGCCTTGCTATAAATGTTGCGGTTTTCCCATTTACGAAGTGGTATTTTAAGACATACCAACAAACCGATTCCTTTTCCCTTATTTTTCTTTCAGCAATCACCACTAAAACATCATTTTTTATATTATGGAAGATTATCCCAGGAAGTAAAGTTTTGTTTGAAATTGGTTTTATAACGCTTATTTTTGCGATGGTTTTTGCACTTATAACGAAAAATATCATCAAATTCTTGCTTTTAACTTCAATTGCAAGTATGGGCTTTACGATTATGTCAATTTCTTATAAGGGG
>CAZFPN010000041.1:339-4299 GCA_964521015.1 uncultured Rickettsiales bacterium
CAGAAGGTATTTTAAGTGTAATAAACTATCAGCTTGTTTGGTATATTTCTTCTAGCGTGTTTGCGATTTGTGGGTTTTTGACACTTTACGGCTTCATTACGAACAACGAATGTAAAGATAACAGCTTTCATTCAATTCAAAACTATTTTCAAGAAGCTGGATCTTCAATACACTTTGTCATTCCTGCTATTATCTTTGGTCTTTGTCTTGCATCTTTTCCACTTACTGCATCGTTCATTGCAAAAACTAATATAACTAAATTTTTCGTTGAAGATAAGCTCGTTTATTATACATTCAAGGCGACTGGTGTAATTTTTATTATGTTTGCGATTAAACTTATTATGCCTGTGTGCTATAGTGTTGAATTTTTTAAACTTGATAGCAAGGGGAAAAAGCTTGCAACAATTTTGTATTTATTCGTTGGGTTTTTAATGCTGATAAACATTATTTTCTTGCAAATTTCTAAAACAAAGATAAATCTTTTTACAATTTCTGTTGAATTTTTCATTTTTATCGCTTACACTCTATTAGCAGGTGTTTTATTGTTTATGCTGGAATTTTCTTTAAAAGCTCTCCACATTAAGAAGATGGTGGAAATTATAGCTGGAGATTACATCTTTTTAAGAAGGTTTATCTTGCTCTTTGCACACAAAATAAAGGCTAGATATCATATTATTATTGAAGCATTTCATTTTAAAAAGAAAAAAGCACATTTGTTGTTGCCTTTATCAAAGGTTTCGCCTTTTGCATCACTTCTTTTTGTGATTTCATTTCTTTTAACATTATTAATTAATATTTAGTATGACAAAAATTATTGATGGCATAAAGCACAGCCTTGAATTAAGGCAGGAAATAAAGCATAAAACCAGTGTTTTAGAAAATAAATACAAAGTTTCCGTCTCTTTAGCTGTAATTATTCTGGGACATGACCCAGCAAGCGAAATTTATGTCAAAAATAAAACGAAATTCGCCATTGAATGTGGCTTTAATTCAATCAAAATTAATCTTCCAATTGAAACCACCGAAGAAGAGCTTTTGACAAAAATATCAGAGCTAAACAAAGATAAAAAAGTGAACGGAATTTTAGTGCAATTGCCTCTTCCAAAGCACATTTCTAAAGATAAAGTCATCAATGCTATTCTCCCAGAAAAAGATGTGGACGGCTTTCATCAGCATAATGCTGGTCTTTTATTTACAGACCAAGCGAAAATGGATTCAACACTTATCCCTTGCACTCCAAAGGGTTCTTTGATGCTTATCAAAAAAACATTAGGGGAAGATTTGACAGGTAAAAAATGTGTCGTGATTGGTGCTTCAAACATAGTTGGCAGACCGATGTTCGCCCTTCTTTTAAACGAAAAATGCACGGTTACAATCACACATAGCAAAACGAAAGACTTAAAAAAAGAGCTTGAAAATGCAGAAATAATCGTTATTGGGGTCGGTGTCCCATTTTTATTAAAGGCTGATATGGTTCCAAAAGGGGCGGTTATAATTGATGTTGGAATTAACAGAATTGAATTTGATGGCAAGAAATCAATCGTGGGAGATGCCGATTTTGAAGCACTTTTGCCTAAAGTTTCCGCAATTACACCTGTTCCGGGCGGTGTTGGTCCAATGACAATCGCTTGTCTTCTGCAAAATACATTAATCGCATGTTGTAAGCAGAATAAAATAAACTATTTATCATTGTAATTATGACTGATACTTACGGGAAAAACAATAACTCATATGATGAATTTGAATCTCAGGCGGAATCTAAAGATTCTTCTAAAAAGAATTCAAACAACATTATGACACTTTTAAAGCAACCAAAAAACCTTATAATTGCAGGAATTACATTGCTATTTATTGTTATTTTGGCATCAAAATTGCTTTCTTCACCTAAACCTCAGGCTACAAAAACCCCTATTGTAGAAAAATTCCCAACAGTTGCGACAGAAACTGCCGTTGTTACACCAGTTACACCCGTTGTTACAAGCCCTGTTACCCCACCACCTGCAATGGAAGTTGCTCCCCCTGCCCTTCCAAAGTTAGATGTCAACCTTTTAAATAAAATCAATTCTTTTGATTCTAAATCACAAAAAGATGCGGAAGACGAAATCAACTCCCTTGACCTTGAAAGAATAAAAAAAGAGCTAGAGCAAGATGATGAAGAAGAAGAAGATGTCCCAGAGCCTCAAAAAGCAAGTTCTGGTGGGTTTTCTTTTGATGATATTGCAAAAGAAGAAAATGTACCAATTATTCCTCAAAAAGCTCGTAAGGTGAACCCTGATAACCCCCCTCCTCCTATCGTTCAAAGTGGTTTTCAAGGTCCTGTTGATAAAACTTCCAAAAAAAACCTCAGTGATTTTATCTTCATAGATTCTTCACTTGATGCTGAACTTTCTGAGGATGCTCAGAATGAAGGAAAAAAAATCCCAAATTTAGGAAATATCATAGCCCAAGGAAGAATTATTGATGCAATTCTTGAAACAGCAATAGATTCAAGCATTCCCGGAACAATTAGAGCGGTTGTCTCAAGAGATGTTTATGCTGAAGCTGGAAGAAGTATTTTAATCCCTAAAGGTTCAAGGCTTTACGGAACATATTCCGCTGGTGGTGCGAATTCTGGAAGGGTTATCATTACTTGGTCAAGAATTATAAGACCTGACGGCATTTCTCTTGGAATTGATAGCTTCGCATCCGACCAGGGCGGGAGAGCAGGAATTGAAGGTGATGTTGACAAAAAATACGGAGAAATCATCGCTTCCGCCCTTCTTCTTTCTTCCATACCTCTTGTTGCAACAATTGCGACACAGCAAATTACTGGCGCAAGAAGTTCAACGACGGTAACAAATTCAAATGGCACCGTTACGACAACGAAAGATGCCGTTGATAATGCTACCGAAAGGTTTTCAAACCAAATTGCAACCGCAACAGAAAAAGTGGTTAAAGGCTTGATAGACACAACTTTTGTCGTTAAGGTTGCTCAAGGAACAAGGCTGAAAGTAATGGTAAATCAAGACTTAAAGCTACCAAGATATAAGCCAATTACATCACTTAATACTACGGTTACAAATTCTTCACAATAATATGAAAAAAGAAATACTTAGAAAATTGATACACCTTTCTTCTTTAATTTACCCATTTTTGTATCTGTTTTACTTGACAAAATGGCAAATTTTAACGATAACACTTGGAATATTTTTCGCCCTTGCCACAATTGATTATTTACGCGAAAAGCACGAGAATTGCAGAAATTTCTTCAATAAATTCTTTGCTATTTTTTCAAGGGAAGAAGAAATTAGAGGCGAAGTTTATGGTTCAACCTATTTTATGTGCGGAATTTCCCTTGCTATAATGCTTTTTTCAAAGGAAATTGCGATTGCCTCAATGCTTGTTTTGATAATTTCCGACACCCTCGCTTCGCTTATTGGAAAGTTGGTGAAGGGGCCTCGCCTTATTGGAAGCAAAACTCTTTCTGGCTTTTTGGCATTCGTTTTGAGTGCGGGGGCAATTTTATATCAATTTGATGCAGTTTTCATTTGGGCTTCTATTCCAACTGCAATTTGCGAACTTATCTCAAAAAAAATCAAACTTGACGATAACCTAATCATCCCTCTAGCTTGCGGTTTTTTTTGCACTTTAATTATTTGATTTTATGAAAATTTCTCATCTAAAGTTTGTTATTTTATATACTTTATACTCGTTTTTTGTTTTTAATATACCTCTTTTTAAAGATTTTACAAAAACTCTTAATCCAAAAACATTTGGGGACTTTTCCTTTATGTTTTTTGTTACGATAGCTGCTTTAATGCTTACTTTTACCTTCTTTTCGTTATTTTTACAGGGAATTACATTGAAGTTTTTTGCGATTTTGTTTTTAATGCTTCATACGGGAATTTTTTACTTCATTTCAAGCTATAATATTCAAATTGATAGAACTGTCAAATACCAATCAGAGGATTTATTAGGGAT
>CAZFPN010000041.1:4309-4564 GCA_964521015.1 uncultured Rickettsiales bacterium
AACGAAGGATTTGCTTTCTGTTAAACTTTTTTTGTATTTGTTCTTTTTTGGGCTTTTGCCTTCGGTTTTTGTGTTTTTTGCAAAAATTAAAAGAAATGCCAAAAAAACTCTTCTTTCTGCTTTGGTAAGCTTGATTTTAGCCCCTTTTGTGCTTTCAATTGTTTATGTAAAAGTTGCCCCTTTCTTTCGTGTTAATCGCTATTTTGGGGAATCTTTGGTGCCATTTAATTATGCAGTCCATGGGGGAATTTTAGT
>CAZFPN010000041.1:4574-8130 GCA_964521015.1 uncultured Rickettsiales bacterium
CTAAAAATGCCTTTCCTGAAATAAAAATTGAAGACTTAGAAATTGGCTTGAAAGAAGAATTAAACATCGTTTTAGTGGTTGGGGAAACGGCAAGAAGGCAAAATTTTGGTATATATGGATATCACCGCAACACAACACCAATGCTTGAAAAAATTCCAAATTTAGTGAAGTTGAAAGGCATTTCCTGTGGGACATCAACCGCTGTTTCCGTGCCTTGTATTTTTGAATTCAAGGAAAATTACGAAAGCTATTTAAGGTCAATTTCAAAGGCTGGTGTTTTTGTGAAGTGGTATGAAAACAACTTTGGCGGTTGTTATGGCACTTGCAGAGATGTTCCAACCTTCAAAACAGAGCATAGCAAGTGTGATGGAAGTTGCCCTGATGGTGTGATTTTTGAAGAATTTTACAAAGATTTTGAAGTGCAAAAAAACTTAAAAAAGCCGAAATTTTTTATTTTACATCAAAACGGAAGTCACGGACCGCTTTATTACAGGAGGTACCCAGCTGAATTTAGCAAATTTACACCAGAATGCAAAACGGCAAGTGTGAATGAATGTAGCCTTGAAAATCTTATAAATTCATATGATAACACAATTCTTTACACAGACTTCCTGCTTGCAAACACTATTGAAATGCTAAAAAAATCTAAACGACCTTCAGTTTTAATTTATGTTTCCGATCACGGCGAAAGCCTTGGTGAAAAGGGTATTTTCCTGCACGGATTCCCTTACAGCATTGCCCCGAAGGAACAAAAGGAGATTCCGTTTTTGGTTTGGTCTTCTTTCCCTTTAAAAATCAATGAAAAAGATACACACTTTCACAAAGAAGTGATGCAAGGCATTTTATTTTTATTAAAAGCGAAAACTTCTCATTCAAATCAAAACGAACTTATTTTTGCGAAATAATTTCATTCCAATAATTTTAAGTAAATATCAATTTTGTAAAAATTTTGCAATATCAAATTGATATGTAATTTTTGATAAAATTTATAGTAATTTTACATCTCAAAATGTGCTACTACAAGATAATTCTTTATATATTCTTCTTATTAGTTAAAAAACACTGACTGTAAGCTATAAATTGATATAAAATATAACTTGTAAAAAGATAATTTATAAATAGAATTTCTCAAGTAATTATTGAAATTATGTCAGAAAACTTAATTCATCCAACAATATTGAACCCTTTATCACCTTCCACGGAAAGTAAAATTGATGAAGACTATCAATTATCTCAAATAGAACTTGATGAATTACAATATAAATATGCTGAAATTATAAAGAAAATTTTAGACAAAAAAATTGAATCTGTGGAGCAATTTAAAGAAGAGCTTAAAGCGGGAAAACATTTAAAACAAGAAGATTTAGCTTTGTTGGAAAAAATGACAAATATAGCATATTATGCAATTAAGGATGGGGTTGGGACATTTGCTTTGTGGAGCTCTGTAATCAGCATTTTTGGAGCAATCTTTACTGGGGCAAATGCACTTTGGCACCATATTCCAAAAGCGGCTATAATTCAAATTGCGGCTTCTTCCATTTTTGATTCCCTTGAAAATGCATCTGTTGGAGCCGAAAGATTTATGCCAAGATATTTTCGTGATAACAAAATGCAACATGCTCTATCGCATACTGGAGAAATTAAAAAAATTATAAAATCTCTTGAAAAAGAAGGTAAAACACCTTTTGCTAAAATGTTAGTTAAAAAGCTTGGAGATTCGGCATCTTACGTTAATGTGCAGGGGGCATTTAATGAAAATGATAACATTTTAAAAAAAACTGCGAAAGGGTCTAAAAGAGTCTATGGAAATCTTCTAAATGGAATAAGTAATAGACCAATCTATAAAATGCGAAACAATTTTAAAAAACTACAAAAAGAAAATGAATATAATTTCCTAGGTGCCACACTATCCGTAGTTTTTAAAAAAATAATTTACTCTAGTATTGGCTTTATATCAAAGACATCAGGACCAAATATTATGGAAGATATGGTTGCTGGATTAGCTGAAAGATTTATAACTGAAAGTCTGCAAATGACAGCAGGTACCTCTACGGCAATTATATCGGGGATGGCTGCTGCGACGACGGCTTTGAATACTGCTATTGCAAAAGGACACGAGCTTTTTTACAATAGTCTTGATGACCCTTCGGTTTTAGGTGTTAGAAAAGGTGATGATTTCACTGTTAAAAACATCAAATATGCCGCAAAGACTGCAAAAGATGATTTCGTCAACAAATTTACAAGTGCGGATTATTATGAAAAACTTGCTAAAAAAACAATTGGAAGAATAGCGGGAAGGGTTTTGTTCGAAGCTGTGGGAAGACCATTTATATATATCAACGACCCTAAAACTGATGCAGATAAGGTTATTAACTCGCTTTTTGAAGGCTGTAGAAATGGCTTGGGACAGCAAGTTTTTATTCATTTTGCGGCAACAAGATTGCCAAAGATATTTTCTGCAGAAGAAGAAAATTTGCTTGGCTCTGGAGCATTTTTAATTGCTGGGCTAGAAGATGTTATAGTGAAAAATGGCGAAAATGATAGCAAGAGCATTAAGACCGAAAATCTTGAAAAAGGTCTAAAATATTTAATCGCAGAGGGTCAAAATAAATATGAACAGACAAATGAAATTTTATCAAATTTAAAAAAGGTAATTGAAGAATGGCAAAAGTATAACACACAAGAAAAAGATTTGCAAATAAAATACAATATTTCTTTGACGAAATATAAACAATTCGGCGGTGTTAGTGGTGATGTTAATTTAACGCAATCATTTTATGAAAAATGTCAAAATATTAACCAAGATGAAATTAATCTTCTATGCAATTATTATACAGTTTTATACAAATACAATATGGATTTAGAAGATAGCATTAAAGAGTATCAAGCAATAATGGAAAAGACTGATGGAGATAAAATTGACGAAGTGCAGAAAAGGAAAATTTTGGCATCATCAATGATAAGTGCATTTCAACAAATTGATGTCAGTAAAGATAATATTTTAAAAATTAGTGCTTTATCTTCTAACTTGCTTTCAAAACATCAGCTTGAAAATGATATGCAAAATTCCATTTATCGTGCGATTAAGCCAATAGATGAAAGAGCTATCTTGGTAATGCTTGGCAAAATAGAAAAAAAATATACCTTACGAGAAGAAAAATTTACTAAATTTGTTAAAAAATTTGATAATTATAATATTCAAACAACTGATTTTGAAGGGGATTTGAAAATATTTAATGATAATTTTATAAATAAAATTCAAACGGAATATGAATTTTTAAATTCAATAATCGTAGAAATGCTTGATGAAAAAAATCGCTCCACGGATAAAAATGAAATAAAACAACTAGAAGCTGATGTTACCTTCTTGCAAAGACAATTGCGTTCATTAAATATCATATTAATAAAAGCGAAAGCGGATACAGAAAATCACCCTTCTGCAGTTTGGGAAAGAGTAAAAGATGCGAATTTGATTTTAGCTTTCGTGCAAACCCAATATAATTTTAACCCAATTGAAAAAAATGACTTAGCGAACTTGAAAACTAATTTAGTAGAA
>CAZFPN010000042.1:0-5650 GCA_964521015.1 uncultured Rickettsiales bacterium
TGGCATATTCCTTAAATTCTGGCTTCAAAGCCTCACCAAAAGCAACCGCCTTTCCCGCAATTACATGCATTAAAGGCCCTCCTTGAGTTCCTGGGAAGTTTGCACCGTTTATAGCTTTAGAAAACTTCTCGTCATTCCACATAATCACCCCACCACGAGGCCCTCTAAGTGTTTTGTGAGTTGTGCTTGTAACAACATCTGCATAAGGGAAAGGGCTGGGATACTGCCCACCTGCGATAAGCCCTGAAACATGAGCTATGTCCGCCATTAAAATCGCACCGCATTTGTCTGCAATTTCTCTAAACCTCTTCCAGTCTAAAACACGAGAGTAAGCGGAAAATCCAGCAATAATCATCTTTGGTTTATGCTCCATCGCAAGCCTTTCTGCCTCTTCATAGTCTACAATACCTTCGGGGGTTACATGGTAAGAAACCGCATTAAACCACTTGCCAGACTGGTTCACAGAAAACCCGTGAGTTAAATGCCCTCCGCAGTCAAGTGCAAGCCCCATAACAGTTTCCCCAGGCTTCATAAAAGCAAAATATACCGATTGGTTAGCATTTGCCCCAGAGTGAGGTTGTACATTTGCAAAGTTGCATCCAAAAAGTTGCTTTAGCCTTTCAATTGCAAGGCTTTCTGCAATGTCAACAAATTCGCAACCGCCGTAATACCTTTTGGAAGGGTATCCTTCTGCATACTTGTTTGTCAAAACAGAGCCTTGAGCTTCTAAAACCGCCTTAGAAACATAGTTCTCGGAGGCAATAAGTTCAATTCCTTCTTTTTGCCTTTCAAATTCCTTGTTGATTACATCAAAAATAGCACCATCTTGAGAAGAAAGCCCAGAGGTGAAAAAATCTTTCGTTGACATTGTTTTAAAAAATAATTTATAGGAATTATAAAACTGCTTTTTAATTTGTCAACTTTTAAAATTTCCAAAATAGTTTGTATTTTAATATTATTTTAATTGACAATTTTAAATAACTACTTTAATGTTGTTAATATATATGTTATTCATTTTATGTTTCTTAAAACAAGGTTGCTTTATAAAATCTTAATTATAGGCTTCTTTTTTTTGATTTTTGTTTTTGCCTTAAACTACTTATTTTTAAGTAAAATACATAATGAAATTTTTAAATTACAACATTCCGATTTTGCTGTTTTTAAAAATCAAAACAATGAAAAAGAAATTGAATATAGGGGTGTTAAAGTAAAATTTCACATTTTTGAGACTAATCCTGCAGAAGATTACATCTTTTATATTCCAAGCAGATTTGGTTCTTTAAATAATATCGTTAATTCTTCTTTTTCAAGATACAATTTGATAATTTTAGAATACCCAGTAGAAAAAAAGTTGCAAAATTTTAAAGACTTAAGAAATATTGCCGAATCTATATTGAAATTTAGTTTTAGTAAAGAAACTGATTTCAAAAAAGTTTTACTTTTAGGACATGAAATAGGTGGAAACATAGCACTTTCGCTTGCTTCAAAATTTGATTTTAAGTCAGTTTTGATTTTAAATCCTACTCAAAATGAACGTAACTATTGCAAAATTGAGTATCATTCAATATTTTGTCTAGCAATCAGACCTTCTTTCCCTTCTTTTTATAATCTAAAAAGTCCAGTTTATTATTTTTTCAACAATCAATCTAAAGATTTAAACTACGAGATTTTCAATTTAATTGATGCACCTGAAAAATTCATTCTTGAAATTCCGGGCGATAACTTAAATTTTAATGCCAATCATATTTTAGAATTTTATTTGAATGAAGATTTAATCCAGTCTCAAAATTTTGAAAATATTAATGAAAGTGATGAAAATTACGAGGGCGAAATTAGAGATGTTGATGGACTTATAAACCCAGATGATTATGTAGATTAAACGATTATGTACGAAGAAAATAATGTTTTTGCTAAAATAATTAAAGGCGAAATTCCTAGCAAAAAAGTTTATGAAGACGACGAAATTCTTGCATTTTACGATATAAACCCAAGGGCAAGAATTCATGTTCTTGTTATTCCAAAAATTGCATGTAAAGATTTTAGTGATTTCGTGCAAAAGGCTGATGATAAAACGATTTCCAGTTTTTTTATTAAGGTCAATCAAGTTGCAACAGAAGTTTTAAAACTAACGGACTTCAAAATTTTAACAAATAAAGGGAAGGGTGCTGGGCAGGAGGTCTTCCATTTTCATATTCACATTTTGGCTAATTAGCTTCTTCTCCGCCAAAGGCTTTGAAAATGTAAATTAATGAACTCAAATAATTAGCCTTTGAAACATTAAAATTCTGCATTGCAATTAAATATTCAACACCAGATGTGGTGAAGTGGGAAATATCAGTTAAGCCGTTTTTATACTTAATTTGTGCGAAGGTGAAATTTGCTTTTGCATCTTCAAATGCTTTTTCGTTAAATTCCAATGATTTAAAGCTTGTTTCCCTTTGTTTTAAACCAAATTTAACATCAAGGAAGGCATTTTGAATTGCTCTTTCATATTCCATTATAGAAATTTCTTTTCTTAAATGGGCAATTTTCAAGTTTGCTCTGTTTCTGCCTGCTGTAAAAATTGGAATTGTAATTGAGGGGTTAAAAGCCCATTTTCCATCGGAAAAGAGATTGCTTAAGTCCTGTGAAGCATAACCAAAAGAAGAGAAAAGGTTTATTGATGGAAAGAAGGATGCCCTTGCAATTCCTATGTTTGCATTTGCGATTTTAAGGCTGTGTTCTGCGATTTTGATGTCAGGTCTTTTAAGTAAGGCTTTTGATGTTGTTGTGTAAAGCATTCCCTCGTTTAATTGAATGCCTTTCAATGAATATTCGTTTGCAAGGAATTTTTCCGCTTTTTCTTGCGAACCTAACATTAGAATGAAAGCATTTTTTAGTCTTTCAAAATTTGCAACCTTTGCATTAAAAGAGGCATTTATTTGATTGAAATTCATTGAAAATGTCAAGAAATCTTTTTGATTTAAAATTCCGTTTTTATATTTCAATTCAATTAATTCAAAATAACTTTCTTGCAATTTTATTATATTTTCTTGCTCCTCTATTGCATCCCTTTCTGAAAGAAGTGTAAAATAAAGGCTTAATGTTTCATAAACTACACTAAGAGAGAGGCTTTTTTGCATCTCAGTGGCGATGAAAAATTGCTCTTTTTGAATTGTTCTTAATGACTGGATTGTGCCAAAAAAATCAAGCTCATAACTGGCAGATAAAAGAGCGGAATAATTAGGTTGCATTTGAGTGCTGGAATTTGTTTTGTAATGACTAAAACCGCCATTTATCGTGGGAAGTAAGTATGAATTTGCCACATTTAAGTTCATTTTCGCAATCTCCAAATTTTTTAGTGAAATTTTAATATCACGATTGTTTACTAAAACCTCTTTTGCAATTTCTTTTAAAACATCTTGCATTAGGAAATCTTGCAAAATTAAGGCTTTTTCTTCGTTTTCAAAGGCTAAAGAGTTTTCGGGTGTTTTATATTTAGGTGCAAGGGTGCAAGAAAAAACCAAAATTGATGCAAGAATTGTGATAACTTTTTTCATAAATTTATTTCTTCTTTTCAAATAACATATAAGCAAGAGGCACGAAAAATGTTGAAACAAAAGTGGAAAAAACCATTCCTCCAAGCACCGCCACACCAATTGCATTTTGGCTTTCTGCTCCTGCTCCGCTTGAAATAGCAAGAGGAAGAACACCAAACATAAAAGCAAGAGATGTCATAATAATGGGGCGAAACCTTTGCTTTATCGCAATTAAGTTTGCCTCTAAAAGCGAATGACCTTCTCTATAAAGTTCTCTTGCAAATTCCACTATCAAGATTGCATTTTTCGCTGAAAGACCAACAGTTGTTAAAAGTGCAATTTGAAAGTAGACATCGTTTGCCATTCCCTTCAAACTGGAAAATAAAACCGACCCTAAAACCCCGAAAGGTATTATTAAGATGATTGAAAACGGAATTGAAATGCTTTCATAAAGTGCCGCAAGAGCAATGAAGACAATTAAAGCCGAAAGTGTGTAAAGCATTAATGTTTTTGCTCCTGCCATCTTTTCTTCAAATGAAAGACCAGACCAAGCGAATGTAATGCCTTCTGGCAGTTTTCTTGCGATTTTTTCAATTTCGTCCATTGCGTCTCCAGATGAAACACCAAATGCACCAGCCCCTTGAATGCTAATTGAAGGAAGCCCGTTAAAGCGTTCAAGAAGCGGTGAGCCGTAAGTCCATTTATCTTTTACAAAACTTCTTAAAGAAACCATTTCGCCGTATCTATTCTTGACAAACCATTTAAAAATATCTTCTTGAGTTGTTCTGTAATTGACATCGCCTTGAATTACAACTCTTTTCATCCTGTTTTTGTGAATAAAATCACCTATATAAGCTGATGCGAATGCGATGCCAAACATGCTTGCAATTTCTGCCATTTCTACCCCTAAAGCATTTGCCTTTTTGTAATTTATTTCAAGTAAATATTGAGGTTCATCGCTCAAACCACTTGGTCTTACACCTGCCAAAAGTGGGTTTTGTGATGCCATAAATAATAGTTGATTTCTTGCATTCATAAGCGCATCATGCCCTAAGTTTCCTTCGTCTAAAAGCTTCATTTCAAAACCAGATGCATTTCCTAATTCCAAAATTGGAGGCATTAAAATTGGTATGACAAAGGCTTCTTTAATGCCAAGCATTGCGGGGAAGGCTCTTTGAGTAATTTTTTGAGCGGAATCAGTTTTAGGGTTTCTCATAGACCAATCTTTCAAAGTGATGAATGCCATAAAAGAATTTTGCGAAATTCCTGAAAATCCAATTCCTGAAAATGTCACGATTCCTTTCACATTTTTACCTTCCGCTGTTTCAAAATATTTTCTTATTTTTTCTGTCACTTCAACCGTTCTTTCAAGGGAAGAATTTGAAGGCAAATTTCCAATCACAGCAATAAAGCCGTTATCTTCTGTTGGAACGAATGAAAGAGGCATTCTTTTAAAAGTAAAAATTGCGATTAAAACAATCAGCAAGTAAAATGCTATAAAGCGAAATTTCTTACCTGCTATAAATCCGCTTATATTCGCATAAAAGTGAGAAGAATTTGCAACTTTTTCATTAAACCACACAAAAAACTTCAAACTAGAAAGCCCTTCACCTTTATGAGGCTTTAAAAATGTAGCACAAAGAGCAGGGGAAAGAATTAATGAAACAAGAACAGAAAAGGTCATTGCAACCCCTATTGTAATTGAAAATTGGCGATAAATCACACCAGCGGAACCACCAAAAAATGCCATTGGAACGAAAACCACCGAAAGCACAACTGCAATGCCAACTAATGCCCCTTGAATTTGCGACATTGATTTAATGGTTGCATCTAAAGGTGAAAGCCCTTCTTCTGCCATAATTCTTTCAACATTTTCAACAACAACAATTGCATCATCAACCAGTAAACCAATGGCAAGCACGAGGGCAAACATTGTGAAGGAATTGATTGTAAAGCCGAAAAGATGCAAAACAGCAAACGTCCCTAATACAACGATAGGAATTGCGATTGTGGGAACAAAACTTGCTCTGAAATTTTGCATAAACAGAAGTATGACAATAAAAACCAAAACGAATGCTTCAATTAAGGTTTTTACGACCCCATTTATTGATTTTTCTATGAAAGGTGTTGTG